>CAJTWQ010000111.1 GCA_910579835.1 uncultured Ruminococcus sp. | reverse complement strand
CATCATTCAGTTTCAATACTATTGTACGCCTTTCGTCTTTCATATCCAAGAGAAAGTCATCCAGCAGATCATTGATTCTTTTCTGCTTAATTGGCTTTTCAACATAGTCATACGCATGAACGGAATATGCACTACTAAAAGCTCTGATTTGGCAAGATTACCGACTACCTCACAGGTCAGCGCTCCCATGAGTGTTCCGTCTACATCCTCTACCGAGGGGAAAGCGGAGTAGATTTTTTCGTTCACAGCGGAATGCTCATTATAATATTCCATGAGACCTCTGCGTTCCTCTTTTGAATCAAATGACTGCCTTATAGCTTCATTTATCTTGGTACAGCATCTTAATTTCTCACTTTCACTGAGCTGTTCCAGATCGCCGCTGCTGTCCCAATCTGTTTCATAATCGGCTTCACGTTCTACCACAAGGGAAGAGTAAAACTTCAGACTTTGAGTTGGTTTTGGCTCTACCGTGAATTCCGGCTGTCCCGTAATATCGAGGTCGTGAATTCTTACGCTCTGCATATCGCCTCGCTGCTCAAGGAGCTGTCCGACAGCAGAAAGCAGTACCGATTTAATATCGGTATCACCGAGCATTTCCTCAAGGAAAAAGGACTTGTAGCCTGCATGAGCAAGCTCCGCTATTTTATCTGCCATACCCTTAAGGATCCCGTGGAGATGCTTTTCCATAGGAGTGAACTCGTTATACTCGGTCAATGCTCTTGCATTTGGTATAAACTGAGACTTCCGTGCATAATCAGCTCCTTCGGATTCTAAGATAATACCGTCGCTGCTGTCTGCGTCTAGGAAAAGAACGCAGTGGGCGGTTTTTCCGCTGATATACATAAGATCACGGCACGCTTTAACGTGCGGATTATCTCTCAGGGTATGCTCCATGAGATTTTTAAACTCCTTGCCGTGCAGCTCCACAACCTTTTCAACTTCGATCGTCATAGGACGGTATTCGCTTTGCTTGTGACCAAGCGTACTTTTAAAGATCAATTTTTTCATAAAATCATCCTTTCATATTATATTTGCGATATATCCATATCAGCTTCTTCCTCCTGAACTTCATCGTCAGAGCCTGAATTCTGCATTTCGATCTCCTTTTGCGGCTGCAGTTTATGAAATTTGTCAACTTCGATAGCGAGTGAAAGCGATCTGCCGTTGTCCCACTTCATTAAGGCGTTTCCAGCATCGTCGATTCCGAGGATCTCTCCCTTAGTTCCGGCAGGAATTGCTTGAGGATCGTTCATTTCATCAAGCTGTATTCTTGTTCCGGGCGGATAGATCGTTCTGTAGTATTTTAATGTAGATTCGGACGGAAATCCGTTCATTTGTATCAGCCCCCTTTTTAAAAGTATATATATAAATAAAAAGGCTGAATCTGCGGTTTCTCAAACTTTGTGAGAAACCAACAAATTCAGCCTTTAAATTTCTACAAATATTTTCTCCTTATTTTTCTCAGAAGTCTTTTTCAACCCTCTGATTTTTCTCGTAATTGATTCTGAACTGCCAAAATCGAGGGTTCAATTCCCCAAATTTCAAAATGTCATCTACGGTTTTCACTATAACTTTTTTGGCACTTGGATGCCAAAAAAGCCCGATAATTCGGGCTTTTCGGCGTTGTCATCTATTTTGTTACAACAAGATGCCAAAGAACGCTTATTTTGATACAATTTGAGGTGCGTTTTCTTTTGCATGTAACGTTTTCTTATGGCATGAC
>CAJTWQ010000110.1 GCA_910579835.1 uncultured Ruminococcus sp. | reverse complement strand
CCTCAACTATATCAGCTTCGGAGGAGCAGTCAACGGTATCGAGCTTGCCTGCATCAATTATTTCGGAAAAACTGTGGATCAAATAAGTATTCCGGAAGCGTCTGTTCTTGCTGCAATACCTAAAGATCCTGAAAAATACGGACCTATGCAGTATTATCACGAGGATGAACTTAACTTGAAAAGTCCTCTGGTAAGCGACGGACGCGCAAATAACAGCGTACGCCAGAAATATGTTCTGTACAAGCTATATGAAAACGGCGCTATCACATACGACGATTATCAGAAATACCTCAATACTCCTATTATCTACACCGATTCTGAGGAATATCTGAAAGAGCATCCCGAAGACGCTGTCGAGCAGCTTAAAGAAGAGCAGGAAGCCTATTCATGGGCATTGGATGCTATCTACTTTGAGGCGATCGACTTCTTCATGGAAGAGATGAACATTGATTTTGATACGGCTATCAAGCGCATCAATACAGGCGGCTACAAAATATACTCCTACATTGACAACAATATGCAGAATTATGTCGAAGAAAAATTCCTTAGTCTTGACAACTTCCTGTCCTCTGACAGCGTAAGAAAATGGGTAGATCTGAATGGTGACGGCGAAATGACCGATGATGAAACGCTGCCTCACGTTGCTTTCGTTGCTCTCAACTATGACGGATCGATAAAAGCAACCGTAGGAAACTGGGGCGAAAAAAAGCATTCGCTCGTAACCAACTACGCCGTAAGAGATAAGCGTTCAATAGGTTCGACGATTAAGCCTATCTCCACATACGGTCTTGCTCTCGAAAAAGATCACATCCACTGGGGTTCTGCATATACTGACAAAAAGGTTATGGACGTTAACGGTATCCCCTGGCCTACAAACTATTCCGTAGGTCCCGGCGTATCTATTTCAGGTGACACCAATTTCATTTACTACTTCCTACAGAAATCCTACAATACCGTTCCGGCTCAGATATGTCAGGAGCTTACTCCACAAGCTGTATATAAATTCTGTACAGAAAATATGGGACTTGATCTTGACCCTATGGATGGAGAGGTTCTTCCCCCTCTATCTGTCGGCTCGCTGACCTACGGAATCACCTTGCAGGATATGGTCAATGCCTATCTGCCATATGGCAACCGAGGAATCTTCAACGAAGCTCATATCATCACCAAAATCGAAAACAGCAACGGCGATGTAATTTACCAAAACAACGGCAATCCCCGTGAAGCTGTAAAAGACGAGACTGCGTGGGTTATGAACCGTCTCCTTAAAAACGTTGTCGAAAATGGTACAGGTACAGGTGCAAAGCTCAATAATAAAGTAGTCTGCGGCAAAACCGGTACTAACGAAAACTGGTGGGATCTTACTTTTGTAGGACTTACAAGAGACTTCGTAAGCGGCGTTACAATCGGCTATAAAGAATACAGAGAAGATATGCAGCTTCCTAACTATATTCACTCAGCGGAGGTATGGAAAAATATTATCGGTGAATATGCTGATAATAATTTCTCCAATACTTCGTCGGATTTTGAGCCTGTAAGAGGCGTTATTGAATCACCGTGGTGCACAATTACAGGAAAAATCGCCGGACAAAACTGTCCTAAGAGCGGACAAATGGGATATTGGAAAAGCTCCAATGCCCCTTACTGCGACGGCGGCCACTATGTTGCTCCGCAGGAACCTGTATACACACCGCCGGCTGATAACGGAGGTACCGGCGGTGGTAATACTGGCGGAGATAC
>CAJTWQ010000109.1 GCA_910579835.1 uncultured Ruminococcus sp. | reverse complement strand
GATATGGACAAGTCTGATGAAGTCCTTAAAATAGCGTTCGGAGAAAACTACAAGGAGATCGAAGCACTTGATCTGTCGTTCAAGGCGTATCAAGAACTTGTTGAAACGGTCATAGCAGCTATGACGGGAGAAGAACCGGAGGACTTTGAAAAGCGAAAGGACGAGAAAGAGCAGTCCTTTCAGGACAGAAACATGGTACGATCTTGAATATGATAAAGACCTGATTACTCAGTCTGTCGCAAAGCAGTACGGCATACTTCCCTCTGCCCAGGACGAGATGCACTACAGCGAATGGATTCTCCTTGTGGGCGGTCTGATGGAGGATACTCCCCTCGGTCAGACTGTACTTATACGCAAGGAAAACGACAAGGAGCGTCTGAAACATTTCACTCAGCATGAACACAGAATCCGCAACGAATGGCGCAGCTTCGCTGCCAATCAGAAACTTTCAGAAAAGAAAAAAACGGAGGATTTTGCAAAAATGTTTGAGGATATTTTTAAAAATATGTTTTAATGTATCTGAGATGAAAAAATTTTATTATTTTCATCTTGACTTTTCAAGAAAATTGGCGTATAATATAAAGGAAGAGAGCATACCGATAGACGGTCGCTCCCGATAATGAGAAAACTAAAGAAATAGTCGCTCAAAATTGGTAGTTGGGGCGGCTATTTCCTTTTGTTATGGTATATTGCATAGACAAATGTTGCGACTGCTGTTAAAAGCATTCCGATATCAACTAAATCATGCCATGTTACATATTCCATCTGATCACTCCCTTCCGGGAGTAAGGATTTGACCGCCTACCGTTTCATGGTATACTCTCCGACTATATTATACTCTGTTTTACATTAATTGTCAATACTTTTCAAGCGTTCCGAATGGGGACGCTTTTCTTATTACTTGTCAAATGGTTCGGTAGGAATAATTTCGCTCGATCTGATAATCAAGGAAAAACTCGGAGAGCAGCTTGAAAAGATAAAGTCCACTGTGCGCAGTCCTGCGGAAAAGGTCGGTGAACAGATTAATAATTCTGTTTCTAATAGAATCAATTGACGGTGAATCGCTTGCAGTTCAGCCGCTTTGCGACGGATACAGCGTTATAACTTCCGATCTGCTTTCAGACGGCTCAGGTCGTTCGGCAGAAACGGGAGAAGCCATACGTTAATGAAGTTCGTTTATATGCACCGGAAGATATACTCAATAACAGAAACCTTTGGTACTTTTATCGAACGGGAACAAGGAATTTTCATCAGTTCACCTGTATTCACAAGTTGATACGCTTTATCTCTGCCGATTCCGAGCATTTTACAAACTTCTTTTATGCCCACTACATCTGGATATTCGGTAAACATTGATTTGCAGGCACTTACGCTTTGAAATTTAACCGCCATAGTTTAACACCTCTGTTTTGCAATTATTTAACGTTTCTGATATTCAATTTTCAAGATACCGACAGGATGTCTTTCTGCTTAACACCGTGAAGTTTCTGCGTTTCCTCTATGTAACGGCTGAGTATTTCAGCAAAGCTTTCACCTTGTTATCTATGTAGAAAGCTGGAGTCCGAAATACGAAAATCGTACTACTGTAAAACACTGGTTTAAGGAATGGAATACCCGTGGAAAAGTTCTTGTATGGGACATAAAGCAGTTTTTTCACAAAGAAAATCAAACTATTGTGGAATGGTATTTCAAGAACGAGATGTACAACGGATGCATTGAGGAATTTGACGGACTATCACTGATTGAATGGACACCTGACAATAAAATTAGATTTCTAAAAGAGTTTGGCTGTAATCTGAATAACTACAATCCGTATCAAAACAGCGATACTCCACAATTCAGGGAAGAAAAAGCGAACTGGTTTTGATAAAGTTACAACTTCCGGTTTGCAGAGCAGAAAACTTTTCGCAAATCCATACAGCCTATTGATTTTTCGTTATGAAAGTGGTATAATATATTTATAGGAACGATATATAG
>CAJTWQ010000108.1 GCA_910579835.1 uncultured Ruminococcus sp. | reverse complement strand
CCGACCTTAATGCCGCCCGTGATCTCGTAAATGCCGGCGCAGCTTCCGTTATGCCGCTTGCATCGCCTATCGGTTCAAACAAGGGGCTTGCAACAAAGGAATTTATTCAGATACTTATTGAAGAGATAGATTTGCCGATTATTGTTGATGCAGGAATCGGAAGACCGTCTCAGGCATGCGAAGCAATGGAAATGGGAGCTGCTGCCGTTATGGCTAATACTGCTCTTGCTACAGCCGGTGATCTTCCGCTTATGGCTTCGGCATTCAGACAGGCCATTGAGGCAGGCCGTTCCGCTTATCTTTCCGGCTTGGGCAGAGTGCTTACAAGAGGAGCTTCGGCGTCAGATCCGCTTACGGGCTTTCTTCATGATTGATCTGAGGTGACTGAAATGGAAAATCAATTTTTTGTAGATTCAGAATTTCTTTCGGAAAAGGCTCTTGAAAAAAAACACAGACTTGAAACTGATACTTCTTTCCGTATCAGCCATATGGAATACATGGAGGGAATGGAACGTATAGAATCCGATGTTTACAGCAGTGTCATGAAACATGTGCAGAGCTACGATTATGACCGGTATACAGCCGATGACGTTCGTGCCGCACTTGAGCGTGAAATCTGTTCTGTTGAGGATTTCAAGGCTCTTTTATCTCCTGCTGCAAAGCCCTTTCTTGAGCAGATGGCTCAGCGTGCAAGGCTTGAAACAAGCAGACATTTCGGCAATACCGTCTATCTTTTCACACCGCTGTATATCGCTAATTATTGTGAAAATTACTGTGTATACTGCGGGTTTAACTGCTATAATCATATTAACCGTATGAAGCTTACTATGGAACAGATCGAGCATGAAATGAAGATTATTGCAGAGAGCGGCATGGAAGAAATATTAATGCTGACAGGTGAAAGCCGTTCTATGAGCGATGTAAAATATATTGGTGAAGCGTGCAGGCTTGCAAGAAAGTATTTCCGTATGGTAGGCCTTGAAATATATCCTGTCAATACTGATGAATACAAATATCTTCATGAATGCGGTGCAGATTATGTGACGGTTTTTCAGGAGACATACGACAGCAAAAAATATGAAACACTTCATCTTCTCGGGCACAAGAGAGTATACCCCTATCGTTTTGACGCACAGGAGAGAGCACTTCGGGGCGGTATGAGAGGAGTAGCGTTTTCAGCGCTTCTGGGACTTTCTGATTTCCGCAGAGATGCTCTGGCAAGCGCGCTGCACGTTTATTATCTTCAGAGAAAATATCCACATGCTGAAATGTCTCTTTCCTGTCCGAGACTCAGGCCGATAATAAACAATGACAGGATTAATCCTCTGGACGTAGGGGAAAACGAACTTTGTCAGGTGCTCTGCGCATATCGTATTTTTCTGCCGTTTGTGGGTATTACCGTATCGTCGAGGGAAAGCGCGCGCTTCCGCAACGGAATTGTAAAGATTGCTGCAACTAAGGTTTCGGCAGGCGTTTCCACCGGCGTAGGCGATCACGAGGAAAAGTATACCGGCAAGAATGCAGACGGTTCCGCAGGCGATGAACAGTTTGAAATAAATGACGGCAGAAGTCTTGAAAAAATGTATGGCGATATTGCAGACGAAGGACTGCAGCCGGTTCTGAACGACTATCTTTATATGTGAGGTGAGATTTAATGAAGCTTGATACAAAGCTGTATCTCGTTACAGACAGTACAGGACTGGACGAAGATATTTTTTTGCAAAAGGTGGAATCGGCGCTGCAAAACGGCTCGACGCTTATACAGCTCCGTGAAAAGGAAAAAAGTACGAGAGATTATATGGCTCTTGCGAAAAAAGTTCATAATATTACGAATAAATACAATATTCCGCTTCTTATTGATGATAGGATCGACGTTGCTCTTGCTGTCGATGCAGAGGGTGTTCATTTAGGGCAGTCTGATATGCCTGTCGATACCGCAAGAAAAATTCTTGGCGATAACTTTATTATCGGTGCGACTGCAAAAACAGTGAACCAGGCACTGGAGGCATATAAAAACGGCGCGGATTATCTGGGGGTGGGGGCTATA
>CAJTWQ010000107.1:409-2204 GCA_910579835.1 uncultured Ruminococcus sp. | reverse complement strand
TGCCGATTATCTCCCAGCCTACGCAACTCGGCTATTCATTTTGCTACCGACGATATGGGCGGAGATATGGCTATGGGAGGCGTTCTGCTGGATATTCTCATCGTCATTATTGCCTTTATCTTTGCCGTTACGATCAGCAATACGATTGCAAAGGAATCACGAACCATCGGAACTCTTCGTGCATCCGGATATACAAAGGGCGAGCTGATACGGCACTATCTTTCCATGCCGGTAAACGTCACGCTAATTTCGGCGGCTCTCGGTAATCCGCTGGGCTATACGGTATTCAAAAATGTCGTGGTTTCTATGTACTACAACAGCTACAGCCTGCCGACCTATGAAACGGTGTGGAATCCATCTGCTTTTATAAAAACCACGCTGATTCCGCTGATATTGATGTTTGCCGTCAATCTTTTTATTATCGCACGGAAAATGAGGCATACGCCGCTTGCATTTCTGCGACAGGATCTTAAAAAAGGAGGGCGAAAAAAGGCGATCCGTCTGCCGAAATGGAAATTTTTCAGCCGTTTCCGTATGCGCATTATTTTCCAGAATGTATCCAATTATCTGATTCTGTTCTTCGGTGTGTTTTTTGTCATGGTCATGCTTGCGATGGCTGTGAGAATGCCGAACACGCTTGATTATTACAAGGAAAACGCAAGTGAAATGATGTTCGCAGACTATCAGTATATTCTGAAATCCTGTGAAGACACGGACGGAAATATCATCGCAACAGCAAATGACAGCGCCGAAAAGTTTGCTGTGATGTCCCTCCAAAGAAGGAGCGATGACATCAACGAAGATATTCCCGTATACGGAATTGAGGACGGAAGCAGCTATGTGTCGATTAACGGGCTGTCCGCATTGCAGAAAAACGAAGTCTATATTTCCGAATCCTTCAGGGACAAATACGGCGTTTCCGTCGGGGATACCGTTCTGCTTAATGAAAAATATGAAAGTAAGCAGTATGAATTTAAGGTCGCAGGATTTTATGATAAGTCACTGAATATTTCGGTCTTTATGCCGATTGGACAGTTCCGTACCGTTTTCGATATAGCGGAGAACGAATTCAGCGGATATCTTTCGGACAGCGAGATCACGGATATTGAAGAAGACAGCATCGCCACGGTTATTACCGAAAGGGACATCACGAAAATGTGCGATCAGCTCGACCATTCCATGGGAGCGTATATGCAGTATTTCCAAGTGCTCTGCATTCTGCTGTCGGCAGTCATGATCTATCTGCTCACAAAAATCATCATTGAGAAAAACGAAAACGCAATCTCCATGACCAAGGTGCTCGGCTATGAAAACGGCGAGATAGCGCGGCTGTATCTGCTCTCTACAACGATCGTTTTCGTAGTCTGCAATATCGTCAGCGTTTTTCTCGGAACGCTTGTCATGAATGTCGCATGGAAAGCAATCATGTTCAGCTACAGCGGCTGGTATACCTTTACGATGGCGCCTGTGGGGTATTTAAAGATGTTCCTGTTTGTACTGATTGGATATCTGATCGTTTTGTTCTTTGATTTCAGAAGAATCAAAAGAATCCCGCTGAACGAGGCGCTGAAAAACAGCGAATAAGTTCGCCTTGATTAAATTAACGGAAATATACAATCGGAAAGGCGGTGTTGAAGTGAAGCAAAAAAAGACGATAGAGGACTACCTTAAAACCATCTATATTCTTTCAAAGAAGAAAAAGGTGCGTGGAATTGATATTGCCGAAAAACTAAAAGTTTCAAGACCGACGGTATCTGTTGCTGTAAAAGAACTGGCACGGGAAGGCTATTTATTT
>CAJTWQ010000107.1:0-399 GCA_910579835.1 uncultured Ruminococcus sp. | reverse complement strand
TCATCTGACGGAATCCGGAAGGAAAATTGCAGAAGAAACATATGAACGGAATGATACCCTATTCTGCTTCCTTACCGATATTGGCGTGAACCCGAAAACAGCGTCAGAGGATGCCTGCGAAATGGAACACGCAATCAGTAAGGAAAGCTATGAAGCACTGAAATCATGGTACTGTAAAATCAGATAACTCGTTAAAAATGGTAAAATTCGCTGAGCTGCACCTGTCTGTCATATTTTTCAATTTCATCTACTCTGCGGTGCAGCTCGGCTGCAGAGTGAATATATTCGCTCTGATCGTGAAGCTTTATTTGCATAGGGACAGGCAGAGACAGAAAATATCTTCTTGTACGTTGCTTTCCCGGACCATTTGATTTAAGTTGTCATATTTCAAAATATTTA
>CAJTWQ010000106.1 GCA_910579835.1 uncultured Ruminococcus sp. | reverse complement strand
TTACTCTCAGAGCATATACGCTTATCAGCTCCGGTATGGATCATGGATTGACCGATATGCAGTTCAAGGCGGCGGACGTTGACGGAAACGGCATTATTACCGGCTCCGACGCAACCTTTCTCCTGCGGTACTACACGGAGCTTTCATCTCTCCTTAAAGGTGAAACTCTGCCGCCTATGGAGGAATGGATAAAAAAATAATTATATTATCTTTCTGGAGGCACAATATGAAAATTAAAAAAATTTTAGCTTCGCTTCTTTCAGTTACCGTTATCGGAATAAGCATGCCAGTCCTTTCATCTTTTTCTGAAACTTCTGTAACTGCAAGCGCAGATGAAATATACGGCGATTTCCAGATAACAAAGTTTAACGATCATGTTGAAATATCAAAATATACCGGCAAATCGGCAGAAGTTGAAATTCCGTCCAAAATAGACGGTCTGCCTGTTACAGATATAGGTGATAAAGCTTTTTCACACTGCGAAAACCTTACCTCAATAATTATTCCGGATTCCGTTACTCGTATTGGCTCTGGCGAATTTTACGCCTGCAAAAGTCTTACGTCAATAAATATACCCAATACGGTCACGCGTATTGGTGCTGCTGCGTTTTTCGGCTGCACAAGCCTTACCTCAATAAATCTCCCCGATTCCCTCATGCGTATTAACCCTAATACTTTTTTAGGCTGCACAAATCTTAAATCAATAACTATTCCTGCAGTCTCAAGTATTGACAGCAGAGCGTTTGCCAGCTGCACAGGACTTACTTCGGTAATCATTTCCGATTCCGTTATAAATATTGACTGCTATGCTTTTTCCGGCTGCACAAGTCTTACTTCGGTAACTATTCCCCACTCCGTTACAAGTATAGGCGAAAAAGCTTTTTATAAAACTCCATGGCTTAAAAATAAACAAAAAGCAAATCCGTTAGTAATTATAAACGATATTCTTATCGACGGTGAAACCTGTTCGGGGGATTTAACAATTCCGGATTCCGTTATGAGTATAGGTGACGGCGCTTTTTATCAATGCACAAATCTTACATCGGTAACCATTCCCAATTCTGTTGGAAGTATAGGCAGCAGCGCTTTTTTAGGCTGCACAAGCCTTGCATCGGTAACCATTCCCGATTCTGTTGCAACTATAGACGTCAACGCCTTTTCGGACTGCACAAGCCTTGCATCAGTAACTATTCCCGATTCTGTTAAAAGCATTGACTATGGTGCATTTTACAACTGCACGGGCCTTACCTCGGTAACTATTCCCGATTCCGTTACAAGTATTGGAAGGGCATCGTTTTATGGTTGCACAAGCCTTGAATCAATAACCATTCAAAATCCGGAATGCAAAATTTATGATGAATCATTGACTATTGAAAGTTCTGCTGTGATAAAGGGCTGCAGCGGCTCGACTGCTGAGACGTACGCAAAGAAGTATAATCGGACCTTTGAAGAACCGGGATTCATTCTGGGAGATGTTACCATGGACGGCATTATCACCGGCAGTGACGCGACAATTACTCTCAGAGCATATACGCTTATCAGCTCCGGTATGGATCATGGATTGACCGACACCCAGTTCAAGGCGGCGGACGTTGACGGAAACGGCATTATTACCGGCTCTGACGCAACTCTTCTCCTGCGGTACTACACGGAGCTTTCATCCCTCCTGAACGGCGAAAATCTGCCGCCTATGGAGGAATGGATAAAGAACAGATAATAAAAATCTGCCAAACAAAAACTGAATAAGACCGTCTTTGATGGAGAAAATAACAAAATATCGAAAAAATCCAGCTTTTTTAGGGATACCCCTTGACAAGCCGGATTTTTTTGGTTATAATAAATTAGTGTGCTGATTTTATATCCACATGCTGAAATATTTTAAGAAAAGGAGGAAGATTATGCCTACATTTAACCAGCTCGTTCGTAAGGGAAGAAAGGATCTTGAAACAAAGTCCACAGCTCCTGCACTTCAGAAGGGCTACAACGCTAAGAAAAAAGCTCAGATCAATCAGAGCTGTCCCCAGAAGAGAGGCGTTTGTACAGCTGTAAGAACCGCTACACCTAAAAAGCCTAACTCAGCTATGAGAAAGATTGCAAGAGTAAAGCTTACAAACGGATACGAGGTAACATCCTATATCCCCGGTATCGGTCACAACCTTCAGGAACACAGCGTAGTTCTCATCAGAGGCGGACGTGTTAAGGATCTCCCCGGTGTGCGTTACCACATCA
>CAJTWQ010000105.1 GCA_910579835.1 uncultured Ruminococcus sp. | reverse complement strand
GGAGTTTTTCAGATTCTAAGGCATTTAAAAAACTTTTTGTTACTGGGTACATGACAGTCCTCCTACAATTCTATGAGATTAAACGACAGCCTGTGCCGCCCGATTCCATTTATGATTTTTTCAGTCGTATTTTCACGGTCGGAAGGATACATTTCTTTTGTAACATATGTCCCGTTATCAAGGAAAACAACGGTCAGAGAGCTGCCGGAGATCAGACTTTCAAGCTGTGCAATTACTGCATCATTCCCAAGATATTCAAGAGCCAGAGAGTAAACTCCGAAACGTATCGGATATTGCATAAGTTTTCCCGTTTCAGAGCTTCTTCTTGTTGAATCTGAGTATAGGTCTGATTTTGTGATGCTGAATGTCAGCGGCTCAATCGGCGGAGCTGTGCCGTTTATCGACTTTATGACAATCACTGTTTATCCTCCTTTTCGTGATTTATCGGTATTCACAATTTTTATTACTTCCCTGTGAAAAGCTGAACTGTTCGGATAAAGATACGTATACAGAATAATTTCTTTAGGAGAATTTCCGCCGTTTTCAGACATAGCCTCTGCAACAGCTTTTTTTATCGTGCTGAGAGGAGAAACGACCTCTGTTTCACGCTTATTATCACCGAGAACGGCGAGGAAGTTTCCGTAATTTGCCGGGACGACCGTTCCTGCAGCAAGATGTGGAATTTCCGGAAGGTCGATATTCGGAACGTCAAATCCGAAAGTTTCTCCGCCAACGAACGGCACCCAGTCGGGAATTTCCCAGCTCAGAGTGTTGATTCCGTCAATTATCCAGTTCAGCGCGCTTTCAATTGCTCCGATAAGACCGTTTACAAGGTCTATAGTCATATTTATCGGCATCTTTGCTATATCGTCAAGTGCGTTCCACACTCCCGAAAAAATCTCCTTGATACCTTTCCAAGCTCTTTTCCAGTCTCCTGTAAAAACACCGGCAACAAAATCAACAATTCCTTTAAGAGCATCAATGATATGACTTACGGCATCTATGATACCACTGACCATGTTTCCGACTGTTTTAGTGATAAATCCGAAAACCTCTGCAACAGGAGGTCCGAAGCAGTTAACAAGCCAGTTCACGACCGGAAGAATAAATCCGTTGTAGATATCTAAAGCGCCGTCTGTCAGAACGCCGACAAAATCCAGAAAATTATCAACGAGCGGTCGCAGATGCTCTGTCCAGATGTCGTCAATTACATCCATCAAAGTGTCAAATATCGGTTTCAGAAAGCTGTTCCAGACGTTTTTCAGTGTGTCTCCTGTGAGCTTTATGGCATCGCAGAATTTATTGAAAATCGGCTTTCCCCATTTATCCCAGAACGTTTTCAGGGAGACCATAAGATCATGCCAGAGAGTTGCTATAAAGCCAAGAATCGGACGTGCGGCATCTTCCCAGAGCATATCGAATAAGCTCTTTACTTCATTGAAAAGAACTCCGAAAGCATTTAATGATTCTGTACAGAACTGAGTTATGACCGGCAGACCTATTGTTATAAAATCCGAAAGAGCCGGATAGACGGCAATTCCCCATATATCAGCAAAAATCATATTGAAACTGTCGTAAAGACCGATCAGGATTTCTCCGATAACTGTCAGGGCACTTTGCAGCATGACTGTAAAATCTCCCTGAAAATATTCTGCAAGCGGCTGTCCGAGAGCCTGAATATCCCAGAAAATCTGTTGTATAGTCGAATAAAGTTCCTGAGTTTCCGAAACAAGTCCGCCCCAGATGTTTGTAAAAATCGGTGCAAAGTTCTGCTTCAGATAGCTTTGGATCTGAGAAAAAACGCTTTTGGCCCTGCCGGCAAAGTTCATGATTGCTCGTGAAGCGGAAGAAGTATCCGCTTCGACTGAAAGCGTCATAGTATCCGAATGCGTGGAAATCTGATCGATTCCATTGTCCCCGTTCCCTGATTCTGCGTTTGCGGATGCAATGGTGTTTATTTTGTCAAAACCGGAGAGGCTTTTTTCCTCAGCCTTTGTGGTTTCTTCAACAGCTTCGGTCAGTTCATTCTGAGAAGCTACGCTCTGCGATATATTGTCTGTTACGGCAGCCGTATCACCAAGCTCCCATCCGAAAAGCTCAGAAAGCGTATTAACGGCGATCTGAGCCTTTTCAAGCAAAAAGGACAGCGCAGAAGTAAGCTCCTGAGCCGCCGATACAGCAACTTTTAACAGAGGCTGTCCTATAACGGCAAGGAGCTGTTTCCAGGTTTCTTTCAGATTTC
>CAJTWQ010000104.1 GCA_910579835.1 uncultured Ruminococcus sp. | reverse complement strand
GTAAAACATCCCTTGCCGAAGCTGTTCTCTACAAGGCGGGCGCCTCAGACCGACTCGGAAAAACTTCTGACGGTACTACTGTATGCGATTATGATCCAGAAGAGATCAAGAGAAAAATTTCAATCGGAACAGCTCTTGCTTCATTTAAATATAACGGCTGTAAGATAAATATTCTTGATACTCCGGGACTTTTTGATTTTGCCGCCGAGATGATCGAGGGAATACGAGCCGCCGATACTGTTATGATTACCGTTTCCGCTAAATCCGGAGTAAAGATCGGAGCTCGAAAGGCTTATGATGAGGCTTCAAAGCAGGGCAAATCGAAGATGTTCGTTGTCACAAAAATAGATGATAAGGACGCTAATTTCTTTAATGTTCTCACAGAGCTTAAAACAGTTTTCGGTCCGACTGTGTGTCCAGTTGTAGTACCGGTTATCGGAAACGGAGAAATTGTTGAATACGTTAATCTTATAGAAATGAAAGCCTATAAATACGACGGAAAGGGCAACCCTGTTGAAACAGAAATGCCTACGGCTGAGATTTCCGAAAAATTTGAATATCGTATAGAAGGTCTGGTGGCTGCTGTTTCAGAAGCGGTTGCAGAGACCTCCGATGAGCTTATGGAGAAATTTTTTGAGGGAATTCCGTTCACGCAGAAAGAGCTTATTGATGGCATTCATGCCGGAATGAACAAGGGAATCATTACTCCGGTTGTATGTACATCCGCTGCTGACCTTTCTGGAATTGATATGCTTCTGAAAGAAATCGAGCTTCTTCTTCCGGCTCCTGACGAGGTTTATTCCGCTGAGGCTTATACTCCCTCAAAAGATGTGACAGAGATAAAATGTGATGCTGACGCTCCTCTTTCCGCATATGTTTTCAAGACCATTGCCGATCCGTTTGTAGGCAAGATGTCTATGATACGTGTTATGTCCGGAAAGCTTTCTTCCAATTGTGACGTCGTTAATTCGTCTACGGGAAATACCGAAAAAATAGGTAAGCTCTATACTCTCTGCGGCAAAAAGCAGACGGAAGTAGGCTGTGCTTATGCCGGAGATATAGCAGTGGCATCCAAAATATCTGCTAATACAGGCGATACGCTTTCGGACGTTTCAAGGATAGTGGAATTTGCTCCAATGGAGTTTCCGAATACCTGCTATTCCATGGCTGTAAAGGCTAAAGCACAGGGAGATGAGGCTAAAATTTCCGCGAGCATACAAAGGCTTACCGAAGAAGATCCGACTCTAACATATATCCAGGACGAGAATACAAAGGAGCAGATTCTCAGCGGTCTGGGCGAACAACATCTTGAGGTTGCAGTCGCCAAGCTGGGCGGAAAGTTTGGTGTAAATGTAAATCTTGTAGTTCCGAAGATTGCCTATAAAGAAACCATCCGCAAAAAGGTAAAGGTTGAGGGAAAACACAAGAAGCAGTCAGGCGGTCACGGTCAGTACGGTCATGTATGGATCGAATTTGAACCATGCGTAAGCGACTCGCTTGTCTTTGAGGAGCGTGTTTTTGGTGGCGCTGTTCCGAAAAATTACTTCCCTGCCGTTCAGAAGGGCTTGGAGGAATCCGTAAGGAAAGGCGTTCTTGCAGGATGTCCGGTAGTGGGACTAAAAGCTATTTTGGTGGATGGATCGTATCATCCCGTTGATTCATCAGAAATGGCGTTTAAGACTGCTGCATCTATTGCATATAAAGAGGGACTGCGTCAGGCAGATCCTGTGATGCTGGAGCCTATCGGTGAACTTAAAGTAACGGCTCCGGATGAGAATACAGGAGATATAATGGGCGAGTTAAATAAGAGAAGAGGAAGAGTTTTGGGCATGGAGCCTGTTTCTCATGGCGTTACAATGATTCAGGCTGAGGTTCCTGCAAGGGAAATGCATGATTTTGCAATGTATCTTCGTCAGACGACAAGAGGACTTGGAAGCTTCACTTTTAATTTTATGAGATATGAGCAGCTTCCGGCCAATCTGCTTGCAGAGGTTATTTCTGCGGTTAATTCAGAAAATTGACAGCAGTCGTTTTTACCCTGTCCTTTGTTACTTCCTGTGGACGTGCAGGTTTTAAGTTCAAAGAAAATATCGAAGCCCTCCCTAATGTGGCATATATAATAATAGACAGCAATTTTGTAGTTATTTCAGAGTGTTCGGATTTAATATAAATTCTTATTTTACGCCGTTTGAGGCAAATTACAGACGGCGTAAAAAATTTTTTTGAGAAATTTCAAAAAAAGGGTTGACAAATCAATGAAGCTGTGATATAATATAATAGTCGTCAGGGAGAGAACCTGATGAATAAAAATAGTGGGGGTTTAGCTCAGCTGGGAGAGCATCTGCCTTAC
>CAJTWQ010000103.1 GCA_910579835.1 uncultured Ruminococcus sp. | reverse complement strand
AACACTCGAGAGCATCCAGAGTAGTCACCGGGAAAAACTCCTCCGCCTCTTTTAAAAGTAGATTCGCCGCATGCTGCAGATAGTTTGTCTGCCGTGCCGCATAAGCTTCTGTCATCACAGTCCCTGTATTATATCCTGTATCCTGGGCGACATAAGGAAAGAAACGTTCGATTCCGTAACTCAGGTAACAAGGACTTTTCAGACCGTCATCATCAAAATCTGAGTATTTCCAGCCATAATGAAACAATTTCTGCAAGGCATCCCTTTTGAACCAAAGCACCGTTCCTATGGTAATCGGCGGTTTCTCCGGTCTTATATCCGTATTCAGGTCAAGCCTTCTTACAAGCTCCTCTGTAATACCAAAAGACCCATGCCATCCATATCCGTACCACGTACGAAAATGATCCCCAACCGGCTCCGGCGGTGCAAGCACCCCTAATTCCGGATGCTTTAAAAACAATTGCAGAATATGCCGGATATACTCCGCACTGCCGATCATATTGCCCCACAGATTCTCAATCCACAGTTCTGTATCCTTTTTCCAGTCTTCACAATGCTCCTTTTTATCATGCAGAAAGCAGACATACTTGTAATCCTTTATAATCTCTGCTCCGGTAACCAAAAGTGCGCTTACATCCCGCCCCCGGTTCTCTTTCAATATATACCGGACTCCTCCTCTGCCGGCCGCCTCTAAATGCTTTCTGGCTTCCCTGAGAACTTCCTCTCTGGAGGAGATCAGACATACGTCGATTTCTTCCGGAATCCCGTCAATGTAAGGCCAGTAAACAGAAAGCGTATCCTCATAATACAAATAGAACATGATCACTGTATCCTGATAAATCTCATCCGCTATCCTTTGCGGCAGTATATCCTGATCCGAGGACCGGACATAGATTAAATTTTGTTCATATCTGATATCATACACATTTTTCATCTTCCATTTACCCCTGCTTTCGGTTTTTACAACGGACTGCTGTGCAGGTTTTTCCATGCGATGGAAAATTCCTCTCATTTATGCAGCATATTTTGAATATTCATACTAAAACGATGCATTGAAAAATTTTCTTCATACGTTTTCCTCGCATTTGTTCCGATTATTTTTAACTGCTGTTGATTTTGATAACACCAGCGCATTATAGAAGCAAGTTCATTTTCATTTTCATTTTGAAAAACAAAGCCATTCTTTTCATGTACAATATATTCTGCAATCCCGGTTTCATTTGAAACGATGCAGACCTTTCCCATCATCATAGCCTCAATTGCAACCATTGAAACTGTTTCTTCCCGAGATGCAACAACGACAATGTCCAATCGTTCATACAAATTTTGTATCTCCTGCTGTGTTCGTTCTCCTAAAAGGATGCAATTATTAATCATGGAAGCACGTCTGACAATTTTTTCGCTGAAATCATTCATATCTTTTTTCCCTATTAACAGAAAAAAGGACTTTTCTACTATATCGTCCGACAGCGCTTCAACCGCCGACATAAAAATATCTTGTCCTTTGTGATAGGTAAGAGCTCCTATGACACCATAGCAAATTTGCTTTTTCAGACTTACGGAATTATTTTTATCTTCTATTCCTAAAGGAACAATTGATATTTGCTTTTCAACATGAAAATACTGTATAAAATGCCTTTTTGCACGCTCACTCGGCGCATACATTTTTATTTCCTTTTTCTGTAGTTCTTTCTGTAATTCTTCCCGCCAGAACTCCATATGCCTGTACTCGGCAGAACTCTCATGAACCCAGACAAGAACTTCACGTTTTCTGGAAATTTTTACCGCCAGGTGCAGCATAGGCAGAGAATTGATCAGCACTATATCATAACTATTTGTCCATTCAAGATTTTCTGCCGACATATGTTTTAAATTTTCACAGATCAAAACCCGAATGCCATTTCCGACTGCTTCGTCAATATATCTGCTGTCTCCGGCATCTGCTGCAATCGTCACGGAGTACCCTGATTCCTTTGCCACTTTCGCCGTTAATAGCGAAACAATGGGTACTCCGTTAAATAACAACGCTACCGAAACAATCAGCAAAGTTTTTCTGTTTAGATTCTCATTGTTTTCTGTGCCGGCGTATTTCTTAATTTCACATGGAAATAATCCAAAAAAATCTTTATAATGAATTATTTTTTCGCTTCGACAGCCCAGATGCAGCAATTGCTCTTTCATCTCTACGGCAAAATCACTCATTAACACAATATAATCATAATGATAATTTTTCACTTCGCCGGGAGGAAAGATTTCTATCCCGTCTGCTTTCTGCCCGTAAAATTTGCCGTTATTATCAATAATTCCTAAAATCTCAACATCCTTTGGAATATCGCCCCGTCTTTCATTATAAATCTTTCCACGGCCAAAAATAATGATTTTCATTTAT
>CAJTWQ010000102.1 GCA_910579835.1 uncultured Ruminococcus sp. | reverse complement strand
GAAGGGGCGGTACAATTGTCCGTCCAGATTTCTTTCTAGATCTGCCATTCTTTTTCGGATTCTTTTAAATATTACCGGATCAATCTCATTTGCCGAATCGATGAATTCACAGATTTGCAACAAATCTTTTGTTCTCAGAAAATCTTTTTCTTCCTTCATGGAATTCTCAAAGCGTTTCAGAATAAAATCTTCATACACATATAGCGCGGCCTCTTTTGTGATTACCCGATTGTTCCATGTACTGTTGATCAGGCAGATAATGTCATGTGAATATTGGGGGTAAAGAGGAGCTAACGTCTGTACTAATATGCCGGCGGCGTCCCTTGGCTCAGCTTTTGCTAATAATCCTTGCAATGCATCGCTGAAATATGGATGCAGCGATTCCGGTTCGACGGGAGCGCCCTCTTTGCTGCGGGCAGAGAAATATGCTTTCGGGGAAATCCGTATTTCCTTTATTGCGAATACGATAACATTTAAAAAATCTTCGTCTGTCAAATTCTCCTTCCATATGGCCTGAGCGTCCTGACAGGATATATTCTGCGCCATCATCTGTATTACCGTAAGAGCACGGACGGGTACTTGTGCTGATGCAAATATTGTTTTTAACACATACTTGTCCTGGAATTGGTTAAAATAATCTTCCATAAAGGTAAATAGCATAATTACGCCGAGGAAACCGGGGCGGTAATCTCGTTTTTCCTTACATTGTAAGGAGTATGCAGAAATTTGCTTAAATATTTCCAGAAATCCAGGAAGATCCTTTTCAAAAAGCATCTGGGCAGAAAGGTGCAGTACAGGAAGCTGCCAGGTAAAATTCACGTAGTTGATGATTTCTCTGGATAAGGCCATGGCGTCTGATAAAAGCTGGTAATCCATCACTTTGTCCTGCGACAGGAAATTAGCGGCTCCCAGACAGGGATATTTATAATACTGTATCAGATTTACAGTGCCTTTCTCAAGGAACAGGCGGAGGATGTCTTTTGCTTCGCCGGTGGTTTTGACGTTTTTGCTGGTATCTATGCCTCCAGGCAGCGACACGGATATGTCTCTTGATAAGCTCTTTTCGGGCGCTTCCTTGTTTTGGAATCCTTTGGACAGGTAGATATCGTCTAAGGCTGTTTTGGAAAAAAGGTCAAGGTAATATCTGCAGATATCCCGCGAAAGCTTTGGATCGGCTGCGCATGCTGCGGATGCATGCTTTTCGGCCATTGTATCGATGGAGTTGGACAGCACATAGACCTTTAGCAATTCTTTTCCTATAAGCATAATGAACCTGTCATGCAGTTTTCCTCTGGCGTCCCGTATGGAGAAATATGGTAATGCCGCCAGGTCAAGCTCTGCTTTGATGCTGCTTATATCATCTAGTCTTTTTTTGCCGTTTTGTTTAGCGCTGTCCATGTAGATTTCCCAGGACTGACTGATATCTTCGGCGCAGCGCAGAATAGCTCCCAGTGCTTTTGGCTTGATATAAGGGTCGATTAAGATAACCTTGGAGATCCCGTCCTGATTCACACACCCTTTCAGCCACTTAAGGTATTCAACCTGATAGGCTTCGCCTTTAGGGAAAAAGCAGCCTGTATCTGGATTAGCGGGATCAGGCATCACTGTTTGAAAGTCTTTCTTCAGCCGGCGTTGCTCTTGCTCATACGGGTCTGCTGTCGAATAAGAATCTGTGCCTATATGTGATACGCGGCGCGGTTTTAGGGTATCTTCGTTTTTCGTGCGGGATACCAGATGCTTCCAGTCGTCCAGGAAGGAGAACTCATTTTCTATTACATGTGTCGTTATAGAGTAACCCATGATTAAGTCATATGTCTGATGACAGATCAGATTCCCGTGCGGTTGGTTCATTATTCCGGTTTCCCAGACTTTTAGTTCTACCCTTGATATTAATTGATGGGTTGGGCGGCAGAATTCAAAACCACTATCCTGACAATAAAACTCGTGCAGCTCATCAAAGATGGGGGCGGCGCCGTCATAGGCGCTCAGATTCAGAGCATAGCTCCCTTTAAAATGCTCTTTGTCAAACGTCAGGAAAATATTTTGTCTGATACCTTTCTTTTCAGGACCCTTTTCAACTTTGAGCTGAATCCCACATTTTTCGTCGCATAATCCTGAAGGATATGAGAGAACTTCAAAATTTCCCAGCCGTATAATATCAGATACGCTGCGGCAGGCCGGGAATTCTTCTTGCAGTACATGGAGAATTCTCTCCATTTTGCCTTTATCGGGTTGTCCATTATGATAATATAAGTCCTGTTTTCCAAGTCCGATCAGACTTTCGCAAAGCATGATCATGTCTGTTGGCGAGAGCGCGGGAAGGAAAGTCTGTTTGAGTCTTTGACATGCATTCCGGGGAGGAAGCATATAAGGGGGACGATAAACGAATCTCC
>CAJTWQ010000101.1 GCA_910579835.1 uncultured Ruminococcus sp. | reverse complement strand
AAATCAGAAGCAAAACCTTCCCCGGCATAGCCCGTGCAATGGCGGAGCAGTGGGGGAAATAAAGGAGGACTGAAATGACCGACTACTACAAAGCACAGTATATCTTAGACGTTTTAGCACGCGTAAATTTATCAAGAGAAGTAGTTCTTTTACAGCCTAAAGATATTATAAAAAAGTGCAGGAGTTCAGATGAGCTTGATTTCTATTATCAAAAATTATGTGTTAAGAGGTGATTGTGTTGATTTTGAAACCACAAAACCGTGAAGAATGGCTGAATTTACGTCTTAAAGGTATAGGCGGAAGCGATGCAGGAACAGTTATCGGATTAAATAAGTACAAGACTAATGTTC
Source organism: uncultured Ruminococcus sp. (assembly GCA_910579835.1). GTDB lineage: Bacteria > Bacillota > Clostridia > Oscillospirales > Ruminococcaceae > Ruminococcus. The sequence continues at coordinate 2,115 of CAJTWQ010000101.1, read as the reverse complement.
AGCTTTGGGAGGAAAAAACAGGCATAACTATTCCAGGGGATATTTCTGATAAGCCTGCGGTAAATTTCGGAAAACTTGCCGAACCACATTTAAGAGTACTATTTCATCTTGACTATCCTGAATACGATCTTGATTATCATGAATTTTATATGTACATCAATGACGAATATCCTTTCATCTTTGCCACACTTGACGGAGAATTGACTGATAAAAACGGCAAAAAAGGCATATTGGAAATAAAAACTTGTACAATTCAAAATTCAAATCAATGGAATGACTGGGATGATAAGCTCCCTGATACATATTATACTCAGCTTATTCACCAATTAGCCGCCACAGGCTGGGACTTTGCTATACTCAGGGCTTATATAAGATACTACAAAAACGGTGTTCTCAGAGTTACAATGCGAGAATATCGCATTGAAAGAAGCGATGTACAAGCTGATATTGATTATCTGATGCAGCGTGAATCGTCGTTTTGGAAAAATGTTACAAACAAAACTAGACCGGCACTTATTTTACCGGAGATATAGGAGGCAGAAATGGAACTGATATTAAAATCCGCTGAAATATCAATACCCCATGCGATTGAAAATCTGGAGCAGCTCAAAGCTGAAATTATTCCTAAAATGGAGTACTACAGATCACTTGTAGTTACTGAAAGCAGCATAAGAGCAGCAAAAAACGACAGGGCTAATCTCAACAAATTGAGAAAAGCTATCAACGATCAGAGGATCGCTGTGAAGAAACAATGTCTTGCTCCTTATGAAGCTCTTGAAAGTGAATGCAAGGAGCTTGAAGCCCTCATCGTTGCTCCTATGTCAGCAATTGATGTCCAGATAAAGGCGTTTGAGGAAATTGAAAAAAATCAGAAATATTCAGAATTACAGTCATTTTTTGACAATGTGGATCATGCTGATTTTATTGTACTTGCTGATGTGCTTAATCCGAAATGGAGCAACAAAACTCTTTCTATAGACGTTCTGAAGGAAGAAATATCTACAAACATAAGCAGAATTTCCGGCGAATATGAACAGCTCCGGATAATGTATCAGAATTCACCGCTGCTGACGCCTATTATAAATAAATTTATTGAAAAAAAAGAACTTAGTCCAGTTCTTGTATATGCATCGCAGCTTGAATCTGACCTTGCCAGAGAGCAAAAACGTAGGGCAGAACAGCAAAGTAAAGCAACAAGTATTAATCAAGATCAGGAACAGATTGCCCAAGCTGAGATCTCCAAAAACGACGCTGCAAGCGGATCAGAGCAGTTTGAGCCTATTCTTAAAGGAAAGTTTTCAGTCGAATGTACGAAATCACAGCTGATCGCTCTGAGAGATTTTATGAAATCACAGGGAATCAAGTTTGAACTAATCAAGTAAAGGAGAATTATTATGGCAGTACAAAATAGTCTGGCAAAGTCACAGACATTAAAAAATCCGCTTGAAATCGTATTCAAGGCAGGAGAAGAGGACGTTAAACTCTCGCCGGCTATGGTCAAAAATTACCTTGTATCGGGCGACGCAGGCGCGGTCACAAACCAGGAAATAGTAATGTTCATGAATCTCTGCAAATTTCAGCATCTTAATCCGTTTCTGCGTGAAGCTTACTTAATAAAATATGGAAGCCTGCCTGCAACGCTTGTTGTCGGCAAGGCTGCGTTTGAAAAAAGAGCTGTACGCTGTGAAAATTACAAAGGATTTTCAGCCGGCGTAGTTGTTACAGACAGTACGGGAGCTCTTGAAGAACGTGAGGGAACTCTCGTGCTTTCTGATGAGACTATCGTCGGAGGCTGGGCGGAAGTTTATGTAGACGGCTATAAGAAGCCTGTAAAGGCAGTTGTGAGCTTCGATGAATATGCAGGACGAAAAAAGGACGGAAGTCTTAACAGTCAATGGTCATCAAAACCGGCAACAATGATACGCAAGGTCGCTAAAGTTCAAGCTCTTCGGGAAGCTTTTCCGGAAGATTTCGCCGGGATGTATGCCGCAGAAGAAAGCGGCATATCCGAGCCTCTTCCGGAAAGTCCTGTTGAAATTCCTCAGACCGGAAACGTTATTGAAGCCTTTCGCCGAAGTCAGAGCCTTGAACATCAGAAACAATTATACGGCATTC
>CAJTWQ010000100.1 GCA_910579835.1 uncultured Ruminococcus sp. | reverse complement strand
GGGAGAGAGCCGGTTATCGGGAAGGATGTATCACGGTTACAGCACAGAGGCGGTCGAGATCAGAGAGATAGAGCAGTTATTGTTTGAACTGGAACATTTCTTTGATTCCATTAATTTTCCCTATCCATCAACCAATGAGCGCAAATTTCAGAAAGAAGAGACACACAGGGGACAGATAGAAACGAAGGTGAAGAAAGTGAGTGATGAAGAATTGCTGAAGAAGCATGGAGATATCGGGACGTTTATCATACGGGTACAGCATCGTCAGAACAGCAGCTGGCAGGGACGGATCACATGGATGGATAAGGACAAGACCATCAGCTTCCGGTCTGTGTGGGAGATGATCAAGCTGATTGCCAGCGCGCTGGATACGGTCAGCGGGCCGGAAGAAAATGAGGAAGAAAAGAGCTGGCCTGAGACGTAAAAGGATGATTTGAAAAAAATAAAAAAATTTGAAAAAAAGGGTTGATTTTTGCGGAAAAGCTGTTATAATATAATATGTTCGCTGGTGATGATGCGGATTGGTGTAACGGCAGCACAGCAGACTCTGACTCTGTTAGTAGAGGTTCAAATCCTCTATCCGTAGTTCCTTGGCAGGGGCGCCGGGTGCCTTGGCGGACAAGGCATCCGGACATAATTACATATCATCGGAGTGTGGCTCAGCTTGGTAGAGCGCTACGTTCGGGACGTAGAGGTCGCGTGTTCGAATCACGTCACTCCGATTTTTGAGTGAGATACCTCAAAGCCTTGTATTTACTGGCTTTGAGGTGTTTTTATATTTTCAAAGCATATCCGAAAACTCTTTAAAATCTTCTATATTTTACCCGGTACTAAAAATGTTACTAAAAATCACCCGTTAGGCAATTTCTCAGATAATTTTTCCGCAAACCCTTATGCAAACAGGTCTGCGGCGGCCAGGGATATCTGGCTTAAGTCATTTTCGCTTGCATTTAATCTCTGACGTATAAAGTGGGAATATATATTCAAGGTCGTCTGGGCATCTGTGTGCCCCAACCAGTATTGAAGTTTCTTAATGTCCCACCCTTTGTTGATCAGTATGGATGCACAGCTATGCCTGAGATTGTGCAAAGTGATTTCCGGTCTGCCAAAAGCCTTCATTGCCTTCTTAAATAATTTGGATATGTAATCCGGGTTGTAGGTACGCCCGTCTTCCCAGGTAAAAACATAACCATCATAATTCTGATAATCAGACCGAAAGAACTCTTTATTTCGTAATTGTTCCTTTTCAATCTGGCGAAGGCAGCTCTCTGCAGTGCCAAACAAGTTCAGAACGCGTTTCCCGGCAACTGTTTTTGTCTCATCCTCGGCATTTACAGTTTTTACACGTACCACTGTATGTTTGATACTGAGAGTCTTTTTCTCAAAATCAACAGCCGACCATTTTAATCCTAATATCTCAGAACGCCTAAGACCATAATAGGCTCCCATAAAGGTGATTCCTAATAATCTGGGATAATTCTTTGAGATAAAATGCAAAAGCTCTGAGATCTCATCTTCTGTCATGAAATAATATTCTTCACTGTATTCTTTATTCTTCCGGCCGTGAAGATGAACATCATTGACCGGATTCACTCTTAATATCCCGTCAATTGTTGCCTGGGCAAATACGGCATAGAGGATATTCCGGTAATCTCTGACAGATCTGACTGATAACGGCTCTGGCTCCTTTGTCTTTTGATTTATCTTTCCGTATTGCAGACAGTATTTAAAATATGTATCAAGTACTTTAGGCGTAATATCCAATAATTTGTAATGTTTCGTCTCAAAATACCTCTTAATGGCATGAATACGGAAAGTATATACCTCAAAAGTGGAATTCTTAATCTCAAATTTTCTGCCGGCAAGCCATATATCCAAGTAATCACAAAAGGATATATCCGGATTTACTGGAGAATCATAGCCAAGCGGTAAATCTTCAAGATAAGCGTACTGTTCTAAGATCTGTCTTATCATTGCTTCTGCTTTTCTCTTATTATTCTTTACTTCAAGCCCTGTTGAAATAGTTTTGGCTTTCCATTTGTTTGTTCTGGGATCCTTGTAGCTTAAATTAATATAATAGTAGGATTTCCCGGAGGATAAAGTTTTGGTTCTCAATGTCCCCGTCATTTATCTACGCTCCTTTCGTAAGACGGGTAGCTATTAGCTGTGTCTTATTATATATGATAATTAGGATGACTTCAATTACTTCCTTCAAGATAAGCAATAAGCGCATCTTTTCTGATTTTATAATTCCGGCCAACCTTACGGTACGGGATCTGGCCGCTTTGCAAAAGCTTGTAAGCGGTTTTTCGCCCTATTCGCAAAACGGCGCATATGTCTTTGATTTCTAAGATATCTTGGTAGTTCTCTAGCATAAATACTCCCCTTTCAAAATGTGTATATAGTATTTTATATTTTGCCTGTTGAATCTCCAATCTTCCAGAAGTCAGTTCCTATGCCCTTCTCGGCCACGTATCAGGCGTTACTGTGTAATCATTAAGCTACAGGCGCGCGTCAATGCACACTATCTACAGCACCCGGTATCAATCTCCTGAAAGATGTATGGAATTGTCAAGGTACGT
>CAJTWQ010000099.1 GCA_910579835.1 uncultured Ruminococcus sp. | reverse complement strand
TATGTTGAACAAGGAGATTTCAGCGTTGTGGTGAAGGTGTACTGTGCCGATACGCCGTTTGTTATTCCAATAGAAACCAGTCTGTATCTGGAAAATCCCTCAAACGGCAGTATAATGGATATGAGCGGTTTTGCCACAAAGGAAAAGATAGAGTCATACACTTCTGAAAACGAAAGCTTTTACAGCTCGGACGGCGCTAATTGGAATGATTCGGGATGCGAAACCTATGTATATACGGATGACGAAAAGGCAGAACTGTTGGAAAATCTGGAATTTCAGCTTTTTGACGGTCTTGAAGAAACTGATGTCGAGCTGTATAGTGAGGCACAGGAGAAGCTTGATATGTTTACCGAATTGTTTGAGTTATGCGATGTAAAGATTATCGCCGGAAACATCTCGCTTAAGGCGTTCGGAAGCAATGGCGCTCCTGTGGAGTTTTCCCATATTTCAGGTGAAGTTCCGTCAAATGAAGCGGTAGAGATTTATTCTTCCTCCGGGGAGGAAATTCTTATTTCTATAAATGGAAGCGATTATGTGCCGTATACAGGTCCGATTGCAGTTACCGAAAAAATGACTATATCTGCAACTACAGATAGATTCAGTTTTTTTGAGCGGACATATGAGCCGGCTGCCGCTCAGTTTTTTGAGCTTAATTATACTGCGAAAACATTAGCAGCCGGTTCACCTGATCTTAAAAAGGCAGTAAGATTAAGCAAGAGTGAATATGTAATAAATCTTTGCAGCACAGATGAGGAGATCCGGCTGTATCCAGTAACAAATGCGGAAATTTTGATGGACGGCAACAAAATTGAAAAATACAATCTGACATCTATCTTAAATATTGAATACGGCGATACCGAAATAATCTTCAATCTTTCAAAAGAAAATGCTTTGGATAATGAGGTGAGACTTATAATAAAAAAGAGTCCCATTGAAATAGATCTTGAAGCGGAAATCATTATGTATACCGGCGCAGAGCGTGTATACGCGACTGACGGAACAGAGCTTCCCAATAATTCTTATATCGGCGACCGTGCCGGCGAGATGGTTACCGCTGTTGCGGGAGAAAGCGAAATCATCTGTACTCTGCCGGAAAGGCGTATGATTCCGGAGCTGGAGATCAACTACTGTTTTGAAACAATTGGATTTATTCCTAATGAAACGGCGGAACTGCTGGAATATTCTGTTAAGTCCGCCCCTGATGAAACTGATTTTATCAGCGCATCAAAGCGGCTTTGCGACGGAACATGGATTAATTCCGGAATGGTAATGAATAAAGCTTTTGCGGTGATTCCCGGAGAAACTGTAACACTTAAAGCAGCAGCCGGAAACGGAATGTTTGCTAGTGAACCAGTTGTATATCATATACCAGAAGCACCGGCGGCTCCTATATCGGAACCTGCCTATACGATTGACAACGGTTTATGCATTTTCAGCGATTACAGATATGAGATCGCACTTCCGTCAGAATGTCAATTTAACTCTGTAGAAGAACTTGCGGTACACTGGGGATATAAAGATATAGAAAGATTTGAAGCTTTGATGCTCAGTCGTATGAACTCTGACGGTATTAACAGCGTAATGGAGTATGCATCGGCTTACTGGGATTCTGCCGCATCACCAGCAGAAGGAGCGAAGTGTGCAGTGAGGTATGCAGCTACAGATACATCATTTGCTTCACAGAGCATATATATTACTGTAGGCCGGGAATATCAGCCTCTCATAAAAGGCGACGCAAACGGTGACGGTATTATTACAGGTACAGATGCGACGCTTGTTCTCAGGCACTATACTCTGATTTCCTCGAAAATGGAGGGAATACTTTCAGGACGGGAACTTAAAGCAGCTGATTATAACGGCGACGGTATAATTACCGGTTCGGATGCAACTCTTGTGCTCAGACATTATACTCTTATTTCATCAGGGATGGTGCCTGATCTGTAAGCTTTTCTTATTATTTAATGATATTGAACAAAAACAGCATATTTTTTTACCAGTTATTGTATGTTATGGGCGATAGCTATAAAAGAAATGCCATGGATTTGTGAAATAAGGAAAAACTCTGTTACCACTTTGTAACTTTTATGTTTTATAGTTATGGATTGTGTTAAATTTACTGAAAAAAAGATGTTGAAAACGTACAGAATGTTCAAAAAATATTAAAGAACGATACAAAGCATTGACTTTAAACAAAAAATAAGGTATATTTTATATTACGAAAAGCAATTATGCCTGTATACTCTGACTATGCCCGGATTTATAACCGCATTCTGGTGGAATCAGGGGATGGGCTGCGAAAAAGATTTGCGAATTTCAACCAAGCAATGTTTTTTTGCAATTGCTTAATATTACACTGACCTAAATGGCTATTGTAATGCGGCGGACAACTAAAGATTGAGAAAACAAAAAGAACATTTTTTGTACTGGCGTGGTCTTAAAAATTCGGCGCGGAAAAATTATCCAAACATATTATACTTTAAAGCGAGTATAATATACATATTTAAGGAGGAAAATTCTAATGAACACACTTAAGAAAACATTAGCTTTAGTAGCTACACTTGCTATGGCTTCTACTGCATTCGTTGGATGCGGAAAGGATGATTCCAGCTCAGAGTCATCGTCTAAGAAGGATTCTTCACAGGCTGCAGACCCCACAGATGCTCCTGAGACTCCCACAGCCG
>CAJTWQ010000098.1 GCA_910579835.1 uncultured Ruminococcus sp. | reverse complement strand
TGATTTTTGTACAGCTACCATACAGCTACGCAGATAAAATTATTTCTGATGAAATCCGTTTCAGTATTTTGAATTTCCCGATTTTTCGGGTTATTTGATACTTAATGGTACTTTATAACATATGGATTGCAATTCTCATAACCCGAAGGTCGTTGGTTCAAATCCAGCCTCTGCGACATGGCAAGGAATCCGGAATGTGGTTTTTGCCACGGCAGACCTGGAAAGGGAGAAAGCTGGGCTGCAGGACGAGATGAACGTAGTGGCGGAGCTGATCCAGCAGTGCGTGAATGAAAACGCCCGCGTGGCGCTCGACCAGGCGCAGTACCAGTCAAGGTACAATGTCCTTGCGGAACGCTTCAACACAGCGAAAGAACGGCTGGAAACGGTCAGCATGGAGATTACGGAGAAACAGGCACGGCGGGAAATGACGGAGCAGTTTCTTGCGGAGCTGAAAAAGCAGGACGGCCTGGTTACGGAGTTTGATGAATCCCTCTGGTGTGCACTGGTGGATTATGTGACAGTCTATGGAATAGTCGACGTATTCATTTTCTCCTGCGAGCGGTAAATCCCGAACCGCAATAGGAGGCTGTTTTTTTATTCATAGTAAATTTCTTTGCATTTTGCGTAACAGGCTGCAATAAAATCCATTTATTTATTACGAAATATAATTTTTCTTTCAGTTACTTTTTTCTTAATCGGAATCCATATATATGATTTGTAATTTTCGGAGTCAGCATTACCGTCGGGATACTCTTCTATGTTCATTTCATAAGTAGGCTCATAGTCGGCTGACGGAAAAAATTCCGTAATAATTTTATGCCACGTTTCTTGGATAGAATCGGGCATTGCTCCAACGCATTCAAAGATAATCCACTTTCTTGCGGGAATTTCTTTCCTGCGGAAACCGTCGGGAATATTGCAATTTTCCTTGCATCTTGCGGCAATTGAATACTCAAAGGTTTTATTGTGGAGAGTTTCACCGTAGCAAATTCCATAGAGGTGATTTTCATTGTCTGCAAGAAAATTTACAAGTGTTTCGACTGTTCCGTCTGCTTTTGCCTTGTCCCAGAAATCCGAGATCTCGTTTTTGTTTTCGTCGGTTACGACCTTGTGTACTTCAATCTTTTCGAGGACTGTAAATGCCTCTTTTTCCACAATTCTGTAGTTCATAATTCTTCCGCCTTTCACAGATATAGATATATGCAGAGGACAAAACGATTTGATTGGAAGTTTGTTTTTTCGCACTGCATTTGGAGTGCTCCCATGAAACCGTGTGAACGTTCTCGTTAAGCCTTCGGGGGTATCGTAACCGTATTTCAGTGCAATATCAATTACTTTGTTGTCTGTAGAAGCAAGCTCGCTTCCGGCAAGTGCAAGCCTGCGATTGCGGATATATTCGCCGGGAGTAAAGCCGCAAATTATAGTGAAGATCCTGATAAAATAAAATTCAGATATATTCATCTGAGATGCGATTTTACTGTAGTCTGTCGGCTCTGTAATATACGTTTCCATGTAATCCGATTGTAAGCTGAAGTCCTTTTATCCAATCCATTTTATCCCTCCTGCTGTATCTATAATATCATTTTTTTGAAAAGCAATTCTTGATATTTTATGTTCATTTTTGTCATCTGACTGACGGAGTACTCAAGAATGATACTAAATAATGAATGCAGTTTTTAAGCAGAATATGCGCAGAATTTATGATAATAAGCTCTTACTTTAGGAACTTTTTTTCTCCGTCAGAACTTATAATTGTATTTTTAAAGATACTCTGTATATTTTCTAAATATTTTTCAGGATTTGTTAATGCAGGGCTGTAATGAGTGAGCCACAGTTCCTTTGAACCGGATGTCTCAGCCAGTTCCGCGCTTTGTGAAAATACCATATGTCCCTTTTCAGTCATTTTGTCTGCATATTCATCGTCACCATACATTCCCTCACATATGAGAAGATCAGAATTTAAAGCAAAATTAACCATATCGTTAAAATATCTTGTGTCAGTCATATATGTCACCTTTATAGGGGGTCTGTTCCCGGCTGTCACCATTTCCGGAGTTATTGTTAGGCCGTCAGCAGTGACTGACTTCCCGGAATGAAGCTCTCTCCAGTATTTTACGTCAACTGATAACTCTTTTGCCTTAATCGGATCGAATACAGGTTTTCTGTTCAGTATGAACGAATATCCAAGACAAGGAATGCTGTGATTAAGGGGAATTGAAGATATTGTTATTTCATTCCATTCAAATTTAGAGATATGCTCAAGAGATAATTCGTTTATTTCAATTTCAAATGGAAGAATAGGACATATGCATAAAAGCTGTTCAATGACAGGCTTTATTCCCTTATGGCCGTATATATGAAGTGTATCCGTTTTTCCACAGTTTCCCAGTGACAGCAGAAGTCCTGGAAGTCCAGATATATGGTCAGCATGGACGTGAGTAATCAGCAGCATATCAAGATGGCTAAGCTTAAGTTTATGCTGTTTAAGCGCAATCTGCGCTCCCTCGCCGCAATCTGTCAAGCAGGCCTTTCCAATATATTCCAGCCAAAGGCCGGTTAGCCATCTGTCAGGCAGCGGCAGCATTCCGCCTGTTCCGATAAGCGTCACTTCGATCATGAGATCATCACCTCTTTAATTATATTAGGTAGCCCTGAGCAAAACGCAGAAATCGGCTAATATAGCAGAAACAGGGCAAATAG
>CAJTWQ010000097.1 GCA_910579835.1 uncultured Ruminococcus sp. | reverse complement strand
ACTTTTGCCTTGTTTTGCCTAATGAATCATGCTATAATAATATCATAGAAAAATACACAAAGCACCGTTCCAACAGGAGCGGTGCTTCTGTTATCCTAAGAAAGGACGGTGAAGCTGCATGAACGAACGGCAGAAAAGATTTGCAGAATATTATGCTCAGAGCGGCAACGCCGCCCAGAGTGCAGTAAAGGCAGGATATTCGGATAAATATGCGAATACTAATGCCGCAAAATTACTACAAAATACTACAATTCAGGAGTATATCAGGGAACTTTCCGAAAAGGCTCAGGACGAGCGTATAATGACCGCAAAGGAACGGCAGGCACTTTTGTCAGACATTGCAAAGGACGATGACAACGCGCCCTCTGACCGCATAAAAGCGGTCGATACGCTTAACAAAATGACAGGAGAATATACCGTCAAGGTCGATACGACAGTCAAGACTTCTGATAAGCTTTCAGATGTTTTCCGGCAGTTAGGCGGTGAGGGGCTTGACGAGTAGCTTTCCTCTTTCAGAGAAATATATTGACTTTATCAATACTGCTCAGAATGTATCAGCGGATTTCCTTGAAGGTACGACAGCAAGCGGCAAAACTACTGTCGGGGCAGGAATTAAGTTCATGCGGATGGTATCAGAAAGCACTAAGAAGCTGCATATCATCGCAAGCAAGACAACGGGAACAGCCGAAAAAAACATCATTCAGCAAGATAACGGCATACTCGACCTGCACCGTACAGCGCAGTATTTCGGCAACGGCGACAAGGACAACAAGCTGCCGCATATCAAGTTCGAGTGCAAAATCATTTACGTTCTCGGCTACGATAACAAAGACAAGTGGCAGAATGTCTTGGGTTCGCAGTTTGGATGTGTTTACATTGATGAGATCAACACGGCTGATATAGAATTTGTCCGTGAGATTTCAACAAGAAATGACTATCTTATGGCAACGCTGAACCCCGATGACCCGTCTTTGCCCGTGTATCGGGAATTTGTCAACCGCAGCCGTCCGTACAAAAAATATGCAGCGGATGTTCCAAGCGAGATCATGAAAGAGCTTAAAGAAGAACTTGTACCAGGGTGGCGATATTGGTTCTTTTCTTTCAGGGATAACCTCAGTCTGACAGCAGAAGATATCGAGAAGAAAAAAGCCGCCGCGCCAAAGGGTACAAAGCTGTATAAAAATAAAATTCTTGGTCTCAGAGGACGTGTCACAGGGCTTGTATTCGATTTGCAGGAGAAGAATATAATTACCCTCGCAAAGGCGAAAGAGCTTAAATTTGTGCGTTTTTCCGCAGCTCTGGACACAGCTTATTCCCAGTCGTCACCGGACACAATAGCCTTTATTTTTATCGGCATAACAGCGGACAGAAAGTGCGTCGTTCTTGATGAAAGAGTTTACAACAATGCAAACCTGAAAACGCCGATTTCTCCGTCTGATATACCGCCTGAGTTTGTAAGATTTCTCGAATCAAACCGCAGCCTGTGGGGCTTTGCAAGGGACGTATATATTGACAGCGCAGATCAGGCGACTATCACTGAATGTGCAAAGTACAAGCGGCTGACAGGCTGTATTTATAGTTTTATTCCCGCATTTAAGAAAACAAAAATAATCGACAGGATTCACTTGCAGGCATCATGGCTTGTCGCAGGTGATTTTTTAGTGCTTAATACCTGCAAGAGTTATATAGCTGAAATGAATATCTATTCTTGGAAAGAAGATAAATACGAGCCGGAGGACGGTCATGATCACTGTATAAATTCTTGTCAGTATTCGTGGCTGCCATATAAATCACAGATTGGAAGTGTTAAACTTGAAATTCAACATAGGAAGCAAGGTGAAAAAGATGATACAGAACTGGCTTGAAATAATGCCGGCTGCCGATCAGACGGTAGTGATTCAGGAGAAGCTGACGAGAGAACTTGAAACGTTACGCTCGCAGATATGGTATCGGGGGGATGCTTCAGAGCTTCACCAGTTTTTCAGGCAGCTTCCGTTCAACAGCGGAGGTTTTTGGTCGTGCGCTCCGGATACAAATAAGGTCAGGAAGATTCACAGCGGCATTCCTGCGGTTATCGTCGATACTCTTGCATATATCGTCAAATCTGACCTCGATGACATTGAAGTAAGTTCGAAAAAATGGGAAGAAATTTCGCAGTCAATTGACTTTGTGAATCTCGCAGGGAAAGCCGTTGCAGATACTCTTGTGGACGGTGACGGAGCATTCAAAATATCGGTTGATACTGTACTTTCGCCCTATCCGATAGTTGAGTTCATCGGCGGTAATATGGTTGATTTTGAGACATCCAGAGGTATCTTGTCTGCGGTTATATTCAAAACCGTTTTCACTGTAAAAAGCCGGAAGTTCGTACTTCACGAGCGATACGGACGAGGATTTATCGAAAGCAGACTTTATGACAGCAGCGGAAAAGAACGTCCCCTCAACACTGTTCCTGAGCTTGCGGATATTCCCGAAAAGGTGGAGTTTGACGGCGATTACATTATGGCAGTACCGCTGAAATTCTACGATTCAAAGAAGTATTCGGGCAGAGGCAAGTCCATATTTGACGGCGGCAAGTCGGACTGCTTTGACGCTCTGGATGAGGTTATTTCGCAGTGGTGGGACGCTATAAGAGCCGGACGTGTGCAGAAATATATTCCCGAAGATATGATACCGAGAAATCCGAATGACGGTTCTCTGATGTCTGTAAACAGGTTCGGTACAGAATTTGTTACGGTTGCCTCCGTCAGGAATGAGAACGTTACGGAACAGCTGAAGATTGAGGTTATACAGCCGGAAATAAAGTATGAAGCGTTCGTCAGCAGTTATACAAACGCCCTGCTGATGTGCTTGCAGGGACTTGTTTCCCCTGCTACTCTGGGCATTGACGTCGGAAAAATGTCCTCTGCCGAGGCTCAGAGAGAGAAGAAGGACGTTACAGGAAACACCAGAAACACCATTACCACAGCCCTTGAAAAGGCTCTGCCGGAGCTTATCAAAGCCATTCTGAAAACATACGATAATATGCAGGGAAAAGCTCCGGGAAACTACGATATATCCGTAAGTTTCGGAGAGTACGGTGCACCTGATTTTGACAGCCGTGTGGAGACTGTCGGCAAAGCGGGCACATATATGAATATTCATATTATCTTGATGGTTCTGACGCTTGCAAAGTACGTAATGAAA
>CAJTWQ010000096.1 GCA_910579835.1 uncultured Ruminococcus sp. | reverse complement strand
CCATTATTTTCAATGAAATGAGTTTTCTCTCTGTTACGTCTCTCAGTAGGAGAAATAATATAAACATTATGATCGTTTTTATAAAATTCACGGAGCAGATCTTCGTAAATTCCACTGTTGTTTATATTTCTTATATCAAACAGTGTTATAAACAAAACGTTCACCTTTATCTCTCCTTTTCATTATTAATTTTATGATAATACTGAATATAAAATTTTACTGACAAATCCATTTTTCCAGTTCAAAAATATTAGTTGCTTTAGTAATATTAATCTCTACATTTTTTGAAAAATACAATCCGTTCGTATTTTCAAAATAAAAGCTTCTCATTCCGAGCTGCTTAGGAGCCTGAAAATCCTTTGCAGGATTATCTGCAACATATACTATTTCACTTGCCGGAAGTCTCCAGAGATTTTGAAGGATTCTAAAAGCAATATCGCATGGCTTACGAAATTGAACGCCGCCAAGCTCGTCAGTAATAATTATATCGTCAATAAGCTCCTCCAGTCCGAGAGAGGATATTTTATTGTGCTGCCCCTCGGGTCTGCCATCTGTAATAATACCTGTCTTTATCCCGCGGGACTTCAGCTTTATAAGCATTTCCTTTACGCCGTCATACAAGTGTAAATTTGGCTTATGACTTCGGTACACATCAAGAACAGCGTCCCTATCCGTTTCTCTGCCAAGTTCTCCGAGTAGCTCGTCAATAGCAGGTTTACCCGATTCAAAAAAACTCCAAAGCCTGTCCGAATAAGCCGTATCTCCAAGGTATTTCGCAACTGCCCTATATCCCGACTTCACATATTCCTTTTCGGAATACAGTGTATCATCCAGATCGAAAATAACGCCCTTGATACTGCTTTTTCCCTCACTAATGCATACAGACATATCAAACCGGCTGAAAACTGCGCCGTCTGCAATATTATCGCAATACTCTGCCTTTTCGCCGTCAAGCAGCTTCAGAACAGCTTCCGCGCTTCTTGCACCCGCTTTCATGGACAATGGCGCGCCTCCGCCGAAACGCGGGTTTATTTCAATATAATGATCTTCTCCTGTTTTATCATCACGTATAAGCTGAACCGTTATAGATCCGCACGGCTTAAAAGCGTCGCATATTTTTTTAGCTTCACCGATCATAATTTCGTCCATTGTTATACGTGTTTTAAGTACCTCTCCCGCACGTACCTGAATACGTTCGCGGGGAACTATTGATATCGGTCTGCCGTTAAAATCGCAGAAAATATCGATCGTATACTCACGTCCCTCAACAAACGGCTGAACTATATGATCTTTTATTTGTGCGGCGTAAAGTTCAAGTTCCTTTTCATTGCATACTTTAAACGCATTTATTGAACTGCTGCCGTCCTTGGGCTTTATAAAAGCAGGATAGCCCAATTTGTATTTACGCCAATCGTCTGCCGGCATAGGCGATTTTAATCCGCATCTGTCAAAAAATTTAAAAGTATTGTTCTTATCTCTGCAAACCCGTATCATATCGGGCGAAGATACCATTACCTTAGTACCGACAGCATCAAACCGCGCTTTATTTTCCGAAAGAACAAGCAAGTCTGTATCTATCGTTGGAATAACAAGGTCAATTCTATCTTTTTTGCATACATCAATAAGATTGTTTATATATGCGGGGCTGTGCATAGAGACTGTTTGCCGTGCAAAGTCGCAGTAAGCCAATGACGGTGCCGTCAGGATCATGTCAGAACCGTATATTTTCAAATTTTTGTTTAATACCAGCGCTGCTTCTCTGAAAGCGTTTATCAGCTCTATCCGTCTGCCTGCGCCGGTAAACAAAATATGTATTTCTTCCATTTTATTTCACCGTTTCGATTTCGGCATTCCCCATAAATTCCTCCATAGTAGCCGCCGTATCGGAACTTACTCCCTCACGTTTCAATACGATTTTTACCGTATCGAACAGTATTTTTATATCGGTTATAAAGGACACATTTTCTATGTACCAAACGTCCATTTCAAATTTTTCCTCCCAGCTTACGGCGTTTCTTCCGTGAGCCTGCGCATAGCCCGTAAGACCCGGGCGGACATCGTGCCGCCTGCGCTGACGCTCATTGTAACGCGGTAAATACTTAACCAACAACGGTCTGGGACCCACAATACTCATATCGCCCTTTAAAATATTAACCAATTCCAAAAGCTCATCACAGGACGTTTTTCTCAGCCATATTCCGTATTTGTTCAATCTTTGCTCATCGGGAAGAAACTCACCGTTTTCATCTTTGCAATTGTACATAGTACGTAATTTTATCATTTTAAAAATTTTCTCGTTTTTTCCCGGGCGCTCCTGTATAAAAAATGGATTTCCACGCATTTCGATAGCCCCGACTACTGTAAGAATCAAAAGCAGTGGGGACAACACAATCAGCGCACAAAGCGACAGAATAAAATCAAAAAAACGCTTAAAAAATTTAGAGTACATCTGCGTCCCTCACTCAAAGCAATTTCTAATTATTTCAATAACAGTATCCTGCTGCTCGTTTGTCATCTTGATATCGCTCGGCAGACAAAGCCCGCGGTCAAAAATATCCGAGCCTACATCTCCCAAAACGGAAACAAAACCATTATTCCGGTAAATCGGCTGCATATGCATAGGCTTCCAGATAGGACGCCCCTCCGCATTAAATTCTGCAAGCCTTTCCAGAATTTCCGTAGGGCATGATTTGCCTTTTTCAGGCAGAAACAACGCCCTTGCGTCGTCCCTGACCTGTCTGCACATAGCTTCTTTATCTATTATCATGCAGCTGAGCCAAAAATTCGGCTTGCTGTTTTTTTCATCATACGGGTTCATTTTTACAGGTAAGTCTTTCAGACCGTTTTTGTACCGCTCGTATATCTCCTTTTTCCTGGAAATATGCTCCTCCAAATGAAGAAGCTGTCCCCTAACAACACCTGCGATAACGTTGCTCATTCGGTAGTTGTAGCCTACCTCCTCATGCTGGTACCAAGGCGCATTTTCCCGTGATTGTGTAGACCATTTTCTCGCCTTGTCCGCAATATTTTTTTCATCTGTCAGCAGCATTCCGCCGCTTGAACCTGTGATGATTTTATTTCCGTTAAATGAAATACACCCGATATTTCCAAGGGAACCCGTCTGTTTTCCTTTATAGCTTGCTCCTAAAGATTCCGCCGCGTCTTCAATCAGAGCCGCGCCGTTTTTATTGCAGATTTTCCGTATCTCGTCAAGCTTGCAGGGTACGCCATAGAGGTGAACAGCAATGACTTTTTTCACATCGGGGTACCTCTCAAACGCCTTTTCCAATGCGTCCGGACACATATTCCATGTGTCGTATTCAGTGTCGATAAAAAC
>CAJTWQ010000095.1 GCA_910579835.1 uncultured Ruminococcus sp. | reverse complement strand
TATACCGTCCTGCCCGTGGCGCGCTTTGAAAGCTCTGTAGACAGCTTCACACGCTGTGCCTCACCGCCGGAAAGAGTTGTGGCAGGCTGTCCGATTTTAATATACCCAAGGCCGACCTCCTGCAATGTTTTCAACTTACGCGCAATCTTCGGAATATGCTCAAAAAAATCTACGCCTTCGTCAACAGTCATCTCCAATACATCATATATAGATTTGCCTTTATAATGCACCTCAAGAGTCTCACGGTTATATCTTCTGCCCTTACAGACCTCGCAAGGCACATAAATATCCGGCAGAAAATGCATCTCAATCTTAATTATGCCGTCTCCCTCACAGGCCTCGCAGCGTCCTCCGCGTACATTGAAAGAAAAACGTCCTGCGGAATATCCCCTTGCCTTTGCATCGGCAGTTTTTGAGAAAAGATCGCGTATATCAGAGAAAACTCCGGTATAGGTAGCCGGATTTGATCTCGGCGTACGTCCGATAGGAGACTGGTCGATACAGATAACCTTATCCAGATGCTCCAGACCTTCCATTTCAGCGAATTTTCCGCTTTTTACCTTTGCACGGTTCAGTCGGGCGGCAAGGTGCTTATAAATAATCTCATTGACCAGAGAAGATTTTCCTGATCCGGAAACTCCGGTAACACAGATAAGCATTCCCAAAGGAATCTTAACGTCGATCCCTTTTAGATTGTGTTCTTGTGCTCCGCGGACAACAAGGAAATTTCCGTTTCCGCTGCGGCGTACATTCGGTATTTCTATTTTCTTTTTTCCGCTGAGATACTGACCCGTAACGGATTCTTTACATTTCAAAAGCTTTTCCACTGTTCCGGCAAAGATCACCTCACCGCCGTGAACTCCGGCTCCGGGGCCGATATCGACAATATAATCAGCTGCAAACATAGTATCGTCATCATGCTCTACAACAATCAAGGTATTTCCAAGGTCACGGAGACGTTTCAGCGTAGCAATAAGCTTATCGTTGTCACGCTGATGCAGACCAATGCTCGGCTCGTCAAGAATATAGAGAACTCCTACCAGTGAGGAACCTATCTGAGTGGCAAGACGTATTCTCTGACTTTCTCCTCCGGACAGCGTTCCCGAAGAACGGGATAATGTAAGATATTCCAGACCCACACTTGCAAGAAATCCCAGCCGCTCTTTTATTTCCTTGATAATACGCTCACCTACAAAGCTGTCATGCTTTGAAAGCTTAATCTCTGTAAAAAAACTCAATGCATCCTTTACCGAAAGATCAGTCAGTGTACTGATATTGCGTTCTCCAACTGTTACAGCAAGGTACTCATCACGAAGTCTTTTTCCCTTGCAGACCGGGCACTCGACTTCGCTCATATATTCTTCCAGTTCAGACTTTGAATATGAGCTGTTTGTCTCCCTGTAGCGTCTTTCCATGTTATTTATTACGCCCTCGAAAGGTGCAGTATAAGTTCCGCCGCCCAATGTTTTAGGACGTTTTAGTTCAAGATGTTCTTCGCCTGTTCCATAAAGAAAAATATTCAGTTTATCCTTTGAAAGCTTTTTAACCGGTACATCAAGAGGTACATCGTACTTGTCTGAAATAGCTCTGTAATACATCATCGCAATTGAATCCTCCGTCAGAGAATTCCAGCCGTTGGCATTTATTGCTCCCTCAAGTATAGAAAGCTCTTTGTTTGGCACAACAAGCTCCGGATCTATGCGGATAAACACT
The DNA here is from genome assembly GCA_910579835.1 of uncultured Ruminococcus sp. Lineage (GTDB taxonomy): Bacteria > Bacillota > Clostridia > Oscillospirales > Ruminococcaceae > Ruminococcus. Next base: position 1,661 of record CAJTWQ010000095.1, on the reverse strand, counting down.
CCTAAGCCGGTACACTTCTGGCAGGCTCCCATTGGGTTATTAAATGAAAACATCAGCGGTTCAAGTTCTCCGACGCTTATATTATGTTCTGGACAGGCATAATTCTGCGAAAACAGCATTTCTTCTCCGTCAACAACGTCTATCAATGCCAGACCGTCTGTAATGGAAAAGACTGTCTCCAAACTGTCAGTCAACCGAGGGGCTATTCCATCTTTTATTACAAGACGGTCAACTACTATTTCAATATTATGCTTTTTGTTTTTCTCAAGTTTTATTTCCTCGCTAAGGTCAAACATTATACCGTCAATGCGCACCCTGACAAAGCCTGATTTTCTGGCCTGATCCAATTCCTTGGCAAACTGTCCCTTACGTGAACGTGCAATGGGTGCAAGAAGTTGTATTTTGGTTCCCTGCGGCAGTTCCATAATCGTATCAACCATCTGGTCAACGGTCTGCTGTGATATTTCACGTCCACAGACAGGGCAGTGAGGAATACCAATTCTGGCATAAAGCAAACGGAGATAATCATAAATTTCTGTAACGGTTCCCACAGTTGAACGTGGATTCTTGGACGTAGTTTTTTGATCTATAGAAATAGCCGGCGAAAGGCCCTCAATGCTGTCAACATCTGGCTTTTCCATTTGACCCAGAAACATTCTGGCATAAGACGAAAGACTTTCAACATATCTGCGCTGACCGTCGGCATAAATTGTATCGAAAGCAAGAGAGGATTTTCCCGATCCGGACAGACCAGTCATAACTATAAGCTTGTCCCTGGGCAGCTCAAGATCTATATTTTTAAGGTTATTCGTCCTTGCACCTTTGATTATGATTTTATTTATCATTTTATCCCTCTTTCAAAGAAACATATTTTCTGATATTATTATATCATAAAACACACAGAATGTCAATACCGTCAAAATAGCAAGATAAGGTAACAGGGGTATCATAATTATATACGACCGATGCGCCGGAGCATCATTTTTTTCCGAAACGCTATTTAATTTTAAAGCAGTACCTTACAAAATAGCAGTCTGCAATTTTCACAGACTGCTATTTTGTTATTCCATTTCAGCTTTTTTCTTTCTGTTATCGATAATCCCCATTGAAAGAGGGAGCATAACTCCGATGATTCCGATGATAACAGCTATAATACCGCTATTATTAAAAACAAAATCGGTACTGCCTTCGGTACCGGGAGTCTCTCTCGGAAATATAGCATAAAAAGAACCGCAGATGAGTCCAAGAATAGCGGCATATGTTCCTCTATGCCATTTTTTCAGACATATCGTGATAAGCTTTGCACAGAGTACAATACCAATAATAACACCGATTCCTACAGGAATGAGAATAGGAATGTTCATTTTGTCCACGGCCTCAATAATAGTCTGATAGCCTCCTAAAATAAGAAGAACAAGACTTCCGCTGAGACCGGGCATAATCATTGCAGCGGCGGCAATAATGGAAACGGCAGTCAAATAGAAAAAAGTTCCAACATCAAGCGATGTGCGGACAGAATTAGCGCCCATAGACATACTTGCCACTGTAACACCGATGATAACGCCAAGACCGATGAGAAACGGAATTATATGCACAGGAGAAAGCTTTTTTTCTTTAATGGCTTCCTTGTATATCATAGGCAGACTTCCAAGAACAACACC
>CAJTWQ010000094.1 GCA_910579835.1 uncultured Ruminococcus sp. | reverse complement strand
ATTAATATCTCCCGTAGAAGACGCAACCGATACTGTAAGACTGTTCTGGATATCGGTAAAATCACTGTACATTTCAATGCCGCTTCCTTTATAGACGGATGTGGATTTAATGTATTCGTTTCTTGCAACGAATGCTGCAGGAGATGTGAAAGATTTGTATCCGGAAGAGCTTAGCTGTATCACATTAGGATTATTTTCATCAGTTGAAATATTTATTGAACCTCCTGTAATATTTATAGCCGAAGCTGTAACAGAGCCGTCCGGAGACACATGAAAAGTTCCGTCGCCGTTGACGATCTCCAGACCGCGGAGAACTCCGGCTGTGATAAAATCCGCAACGATAGCTCCGTCCATAGTCACAGCCGTACCGTATTCGCCGTCATAGCCTGTATTAGAGTAGCCGAATCCTCCTGAATTCCACCGCCATACCTTTGTTGCCGTCGTTTTATCAGGCGTGTCCATAATAAGGATCTCATTTGGATTTACTACCACATATCCGTTGATTCCGGCATTGATAAGAGCTGTTGCCGTCGCTTTTGCAGATGCGAGAATATCTATTTTCTGCTGCGGAAGCTCATATTCGATAAGATGAGCAGTGCGGATCGAAACATCTGTTATACGCTGGGCTTTGTCGCCGATCTCGACTACAGGAGAGTACGGTTTGTAAATATCTGTCGTGCATTTCATGACACGGAGTTCATCGTCAAGACCCATAAAACCGTTGAAAAACGGATATGTATTGCTGCAGCGGATACTCTCGTATCCCGTATCTATAAGCGATAAATCAAGAACCTGAGCTTCGTAAGCCTTACGGATATGGTTGTTGTTTTCGAGATATTTTTTCCCTGCGGTCAAAAGATTTTCCGGAAGAGTGATATTGTCAAATTCAGCAGTTCCGGCTATGATCCCGAATTTTTTGATCGCCGCTTCGTTGTCAATATACATCTTTCCGTCATTGACACTGGAAATATCGAGACGTTCCGCCGTTTCCCCGTTGTCAAGCTGACATCCGAGAGGAATTAGCCTTGTTATGATATTTGTGCTGTCGGTTTTTACCTCCAGAGACTTCATGTTTTTGGCAAGCTTGATTCTTGTAGATGATTTTGTGCCGCACTGTTTGAGAAAATCAAGCACGAGTTTTCCGTCAGCTTTTCTTACTCTCATTTCGCCGCCCACACGCTCTATGAGATTGATGCGGATTTCCTCCAGAGTGGTGCGGTATGCCGTAGTCTTGCTGTTCGTGTTATCGCCGCTGAAATCTCACGATCCCAGATATATCCGCTTTTCCTCCGGCATAAGAGCATTGTGACGATCCAGAACCGCCGTAAGAAATTCAGTAATAGTGTGATTTTCGTAATGATGATAAGGCTGTATACTGTCACATAAATAGCCGAGAAATCCCTCGCAGACAGCGGATTTTTCAAGCTTTCCGCCGGAACTCATACTGCCGCTGTGAGTAAGAAGAACGCCCTCAAATTCGGTTTCTCCGGTGAGCGTATTCAAAATCGTCACAACGTCTTTTCTGTCGTTAAGTTCATCGGTATAGCACGGATTTGATGCTGGAATCGTAAAGCTGAACGAGGGTATCTGATTGACCTCGTTTGAAAATTTTCCGGATGAAAGGCGGTGTAGAAGTTCAGAACAAGAGCTGCGTCGCTGCCTGTTATCATACCGTCCATATCCGCATCTGCCGCCCTGAGCTGGCTTTCGGTCAGTTCCGGATCTCCTCCGGACAGAATCGTCGTATATGCGTTAAGAATCATCGTGGCGTCGCTTCCGGTAACAATACCGTCGCCGTCTATATCAGGAAAATTGACCGTACCGGCTGTATACTTTTTATTGCTGTTGGGTTTGATATACGGATTCGCCTTGAATGTCACTGAAAATGTGTATATACCGTGCTTTGCCTCCCAGTTTACAGTTGGTTCACGCACTTCATAATGATAATCGGGCAGAAGATCGTCGTACAGATTCTTTCGTTCCGTCCAGCGAAGCCATTCAAGAATAGACACAATCTTATCCTGAGCCCGTCTTTTATGAAAACAAAGCAGCTCAAATTTGTATGTCAGAGTTCGTTCACCGTAACTCTGCTGTCCGCATACCGAGCCGAAATCATACGTCACGCTGCTGAAAGGAACACGTTCTGTGTAGTCGTCCTTCGGAGCTGAACCCACTGAACGTTTCAGAATACGCAGTCCGTGACGGTAGTAGGAATGAACTCCGTTGACTGTTATTCCTTCAATTTTCACCACGCAAGACCTCTCTTTCTGAGCTGAATTTTTTCTCCCTGTTTCTTGTCGATCTTATCCATATCAATGTCGGCAATCATTTCTTTGTCAATGAAGATCTGTATATTGCCGGATGAACCGTCCGGCTCTCCGGAAGTATTGTTATTTACGGTGTTGTAGCTGTACTGGTTATTTGTAATTTCAGAAGTCGGACTGGGATGAATTATTTCGTTCATGCCAGTACCCTGATGCTCCAGAACACGGATTGCACCGGGATCGATATCAAAGTTTACATTTGCAAAATATTTGCCTGTGTTTTTGGAAATATCCGGTATAAATTCTGTTGAAGCAAAAGTTTTCAGAGCTTCCTTTCCGACATCCGGCAGTTCCTCCGTAAAGCCCACACCGACGCCCTGAGCAAGATATTTTCCCACGCTGTCACGCATTACTCTTGAGGGCGAATGTATGCCGAAAACGTCCTTGAAACCGTCTACTACATCGTCTCCGAAATCGCAGACTTTATCTTTAAGCCATCCTGCTGCGCTTTTTATGCCCTCCCATAAGCCTTCAACAAGCTGTTTTCCGATATCTTTCAGTTTCTCCGGAAGTGACATTACTCCGGTAACAACAGCGTCAACAAGATCTTTTGCTGCGTTTCTGCCCTTTTCCATAAGATCAGACGCCCATTCTTTTACAGCTTCGAGAGCGTCCAGCAGCGAATCCGATATATTTTCCGGAAGTTCGTTTAAAAAATCCATGATGCCGTCAAGGAAATCTTCTGCCGTCTCTTTAGCGGTATCGCACATATCGTCAGCCCAGCCGCATACGTTGTCCAACGCATCGCTGAGCGTATCGGCGATATTGCCCGGAAGCTCCGAAAAGAACTCCATTATGCCCTCGATTATATCCTCTGCACCCTGTACTGCGCTGTCTAAAGTGTCCGACAGCCAGTCTCCTACGGCTTCAAGAGCTTGCGAACCTACATCAGAAAGCCAGTCAAGAGCCGCACCGCCTAACCGTCCGAGTTCTGCAAGAAGTTCGACTAAAATCTGCGGAACAGCCTGTATAATTCCGGAAAGAAGAATAACCGCCGCTGCTAAAATCTTAGGAGCATTTTCGATCAGACATGACACAATTGTTTCAACGATTGTAATTATGATCTTAGTTATTTCTCCGGCGTTATTGGCTATGTATTCGGATATTGCAATGATTATCTGCAAGGCTGCGTCTATAAGGGGA
>CAJTWQ010000093.1:1824-3475 GCA_910579835.1 uncultured Ruminococcus sp. | reverse complement strand
TCCATTGCCACCTGGATACTCTCACCTTTCGCATTTTCCATATATTGTGAAATTGTCACCACCCACGGATAGTAGTCAACAAAAAGTGTCTCTACATGTGGTTTTGAAATATTTAAAAGCTCGCCATTTTCTATAAGTTCCGGCGTGTAAGAAAGATTGCGGATACAATTTTCTTTCAATTTCTGCCCATTTGACCAGCAGTCCAGCAGCGTTCCTTCATCATCATAAGTTGTAATTGCCACGATGTCGTTACCTACTTCCATCAGATTGCCGAAGAATTCGCCCGCTTCCTGCTCTCCTTCTGCCATCTTGGTATCCAACATCTGCATGAGCATCTCCATTTCTTCCGTATAGTTGGTAACCATATTTTTGACCTGTCCAACTGCCTGTTCAATGCTTGTGACAACATTTTTTTCTGTTGCATTTTTATAAACCGTAACGAAAGTAAATAATGCGATACTGGACGCACATACAACAATTGCCGTAACGGCAACTGTGAATATCTCCGATATGGATATTCTATTTATGATCGTTTTATTCTTGTTTGTTTTCTTCATGTATTCTCCTGCACTGATTCGGGGACTGTCCCGTGTATTTTTTAAAGCAATAGCTAAAATAATGCTGATCATTATAACCGCATTTTTCAGCCACTTCTCTGATTTTATATGCCGTTCCAAGAAGCAACTCCTCCGCAGCCTTAATCCTGCGTCTGGTGAGAAGATCTTTAAATGTACTTCCGGTATCTTTTTTCATCAGAGCACTTAAATAATTCGGGCTCACCGACACTTCGCCGCTTACTTCTGCAAGTGAAAGATTTGCGTCCATATACCTTTCGTTGATAATCCGTAAAATCCTTTCACATAATACCTCGCTGCTCTTTTTGCGCTGTTCTGCAATCAATTTTCTTGCCATCTGACAAAATTCCATATAATATTGCAGCGTCTGCTTCAGATTTCCTCTTATCTGTATATTATACATCGGAAATTTTTGTTGAAATTTTTCAACAGTCTCATATCCGGTCACTACATATAATGTCTGGAAAACCACCGATGCGATCTGCAGCAAAACAAAATCTGCCGTTGCTCCGGTTATGCTTCTATCCTCAATTTTTCCAAAGAAATCGTTCAGATACTCCGCAACCTCCTGCTCGGTTCCGCCTCTTAGAAGATTCTCCAGATCGTTTATCGTATTCTGCAGGTATTCCTGATTCAGTGTGTTCATCCGCTCCTCATCACCGATAAAATGCACGGCATTTCCATTGTGTCCCGAATAAGCAACGGCACTCATTGCCTCCAGGTAACATCCATGTACACTGCTGATATGTTCTGCAATACGGCTTACACCTATCGTACAGCGATATCCCATGATTCTGTTCACACTCTGACTGATGTCCTCCACGAGAATATGCAGATATTTGTGGAATCCTGCCTTTGTTGCCATCAATAAGGAAATGATCTTCCCCTGCGTGTATATGCTGGCATATCTTACATATTTTCCAAGGATAGAATCAATCGCTTTTAAGCTTGTCCTCGTGGTTTTATTGTTTCCGTTTTGATCCGTGATGCTGGTCACAATGACCGTAAATTTGAATATGTCCTGATTTCCCTTCTCCAGTATGCGGCATGCTACTGCTTCCCGCACTACTTCTTCC
>CAJTWQ010000093.1:0-1814 GCA_910579835.1 uncultured Ruminococcus sp. | reverse complement strand
CCTCCGATAATTCTCTTTGAAATCCATCCAATATAAGCGGTGTTAAAAACTCTGATTTGCCCACATCAGCTTCTGCCTCTGTCATCGCAAACTCCCGAAATTTCCTCTCCATTTTATCGCGTATAACCAAAAGCTCTTTCGCGAGCTCTTCCGAAGAAATAGGTTTTAACATATAACTGATAATATTATATTGGATCGCCTGCTGCGCATAGGAAAAATCATCATAACCACTTAAAAACGCAATCTGCATTGTCGGTCGTATCTCCCTCACCTGCCTTGCCAGTTCAATCCCTGTAACAAACGGCATTTTTACATCTGTCAAAAGTAGATCCGGCTCCAGTTTTTCTACCAGCTCCAGCGCATCTTCACCATTACTCGCCTCTCCGACAACCTGAAATCCGATTCCTTCCCAATCAATTTTGCGAATCAATGATCTGCGGATTTCTTCTTCGTCATCTGCAATTACTACTGTATACATCTTCTCACTTCTTTCCGAAACCTTTTGTAATTATTATACACGAATTTTATGGTTTTGAAAGTGTGGTTTTAGGTTCTTTCCTCCATCTTTAAACTCAAAAACGAAGATTGCTTATACATTGCAAGCAATCTTCGTTTTCTGATTCGTTATTCTGATTTGCTAATCCGTTACAATTACTGTCTGATAGCCATCCCGCCTAAGCCTTCTTTCCATCTCTGTCGCTTCTTGCAATGTACCGAAATTACCGACTTGCACACGAAAATATCCATTTCCTTCTGATATAAATGCCGGATAGTCCAATTCCAAAAGCTCATCCAGAAGTTCTTGTGCATATCGTGGGTTTCTAAAAGCTCCTGTCTGCACCGCATATACAGTATCTCCGGCGCCGCTTCCGCTAATTCCCAAAGTATCCATGATTCCATCTGCAATTCCCATCGCAATAGCATTGAAATTATCATCAAAAATCTGATTGTCCGTATCCGAGTTAATAAAACCTGCCTCTACGAGAATTGCCGGCATCTGTGTTCTTCTAAGTACTGCAAGATTCGGCCTCTCTTTGACACCCAAGTTACGAAATCCAACATTCTCCAGCTGCTGCACTACATTTTCTGCCATCTCACTCTTGATTCCTTCTCTATTATATACAAGAACCTCTGCGCCGGATGCGGCATTCGGTGTCGGAAAGGAATTCCTGTGAATCGATACGAAGAAATCTGCTCCTGCGTTATTGGCTTTCATTGCCTTCTGCGTCGGTGATTCATATATATCCGTCGTACGTGTAAACTCCACGTCAACTCCTCTGTCTTCTAGAATCTGTCCGACAGCCAACGCAAGACGAAGCGCATCGTCCTTTTCCTGGCGTCCATTAAAAACTGCCCCTGGATCTCTTCCTCCGTGCCCCGCATCAATCATAATTTTATAAGCCATATATTACCCCTGAAATCTTTTTGTAATATAATATGCAGCCTTTTCTAAATGAGTTCTTTTTTTAGCAATCATTCGTTTTAGTTTTACGCAGCTTTTCTCTTTCTCATTTCGATCAGAACTATTCCACTCAATAATACTAATCCAGCAAGTGCAAATGGATTTGCTGCATCTCCTGTTTTTGCTGCTGTGTTACCAGCAACTTTGTTTGTCTTACCCTTTGTTGTCTTGTTTCCTGCATTATCAGAAGCTACTTTATCCTCTGATTTTGCTGTTTCATCTTTTTCGCCAGATACACTGCCAGATGCTGCTGCAATTGCTTTTTCCAATTCTGCTACTGCCGCATCGACTTCTTTCTGATCTGCATTTTCATCTTTGAATCCTTGTTGTCGCGGTTTGAGGCATCGACGCT
>CAJTWQ010000092.1 GCA_910579835.1 uncultured Ruminococcus sp. | reverse complement strand
GGCTTGTCAGTGTAGATCTCCATGATGCTGACGTTATTTTTTATAAGCTCAGCCATGAGTCTGTCACGGATACCCTCGGCGTCTCCGTCAAGTCTGACTGCAAACGACCATATATCACTGCCCTCGTCATCAATGGAAAGAATCTCACTGATACCGTCGGTAACCTCGATAATAGAAGCCGCTCTGCTCTTCGCTCCTTTTATTTTAATATGAAGAGTAAGCGATGAATTGAAAGACTTTTCAAGATTTTCAATCGTATCGATAGCTCTGATGTCTCCCTTGTTGATTATTATGACTCTGTCGCAGACCTCGCTTACCTCGCTGAGAATATGTGAGCTGAAAATTACAGTATGATCCTTTTTCAGACTCTTAATAAGCTTTCTTACCTCGATTACCTGATTAGGATCCAGACCGACAGTAGGCTCGTCAAGAATTATGAACTTAGGATCGCCGAGCAGAGCCTGCGCAAATCCTACACGCTGTTTATATCCCTTTGACAGATTGCGTATAAGCTTTCCGCAGACTTCGTTAAGTCCCAGCAGCTCCGTTACTCGCCTGATCTCGTTTTTGCGCTCGCTTCTTGCTATTCCCTTGAGTCCCGCGCAGAAAGAAAGGTACTCCAATACCTTCAGATCAGGATAGACCGGAGGATTTTCAGGAAGATAGCCGATGTTTCTCTTTGCCTTTACCGGTTCCTTTGTTATATCCGTGCCGCAGATGCTGACTTTCCCTGCGGTCATGGGAAGAAATCCGGAAATCATGTTCATCGTGGTAGATTTTCCGGCGCCGTTAGGACCCAGAAAACCAAGAATCTCATTATCATTAATTGTGAAGCTGATATTATTAACGGCCTTGTTATTGCCGTAATACTTCGTTAAATTTTCAATTGTAATCATGAGCTTCTCCTTTCTTAATAAAATAATTCCGTAATAGCATACTTTTTTATTATCTCAGAAAAATATTAATTCCGGATTAACAAATTGTGAACATAATATTAAATCCTCAGCAGAATTCTGACGGAATTTATATACAATCTCGGTTAATATTATAACTATACTGTGTAAATTTCGTGAAAGTAGGCTGAGTATAGGATGAATTTTGAAATTTATTTTTAAAATAATATCTTTGTTCATTTCAGTTTCACAATAAGCGCAAAATAAAAAATCTGCGATAGACAAAATAAACAAAAAGCATATTAATATTGTGTGCATTGCACCAAAATATTGGTTTAGAAAAAACGAAAATATCTTAAACTGTTGACAGGCGGTGAAATGTGGAATATAATTAAGTTGAAAATAATTTGAAAATTGTGTGCCTGTCCCGTTCGGCAGCTCACAGTGTACGATATTTTCGTAGCTCCGTTTCCTTATAGGAATTCGGATAAAATTTCATTTTCAAACCACTTACAACCAATTTTTAGAGAGGGGTAAAAATTATGATAAGCAAAAAGAACAAGGCTCTCGTTGCTGGAATTCTCGCAGCTGCTACTTCCGCTTCAGCTATCATGCCCGCAATGGGTTCTGCTGCTGAAAATCAGTATGCTACAGAGAACGGCGCTAACAAAAGCTACGCTGCAATGTTCCAGTCACTTTATGACGACGTTATTACTAACGGTCAGCAGAACGGCTACCTCAGCTCACAGAACAACGGCGGCGATTCATTCGGCATTCCTTACCATTCGGTAGAAACTGTCTGCGTTGAGGCTCCTGACTACGGTCACGAAACAACATCAGAAGCTATGTCTTACATTGCATGGGTTACAGCTATGCATGACGTACTTGTTACAGAAGGCAGGATCGATGGCAGCGTAGGCGATCTCCAGAAAGGCTGGAAGACGCTGGAAGCTATTATCCCCGGCTGGTCCGAAGCTTCCGGTATAAAAGATTCAATAAACTACAAATCCATCTGGACTCAGCAGAGACTCAAGGCTGATACAGCTAAGGAGCTTGATAAGCCTGAACAGTATCCTACAAGCAATGTCGGAGTTGACGCTATCAACCCGCTGTTTGATAAAATGAAGACCGCTTACGCTAGTGACAACGGTTATTATCTTATGCACTGGCTTGCCGACGTAGACGACTGGTACGGATTCGGCGGCGGAAATGGCAATTTCACATTTATTAATACTTTCCAGCGCGGCGAGCAGGAATCATGTTTTGAAACAGTTCCTCATCCTTGTATTGAAGAACTCAAATACGGCAATAAGCAGGACGGTATCAAGGGTATCTTCAACGGCGTGGGCAACGTTTCGCCTCAATATGCATTTACAAACGCTCCTGATGCAGAAGATCGTGCTATCCAGGCTGTATACTTTGCAAGCCAGTGGGGCGTTGACTGCGGCGAAATCTCAGGACTTGCAGGTAAAATGGGCGATCAGTGCCGTAACGATATGTTTGATAAATACTATCATAAGATCGGCTGCCAGGACATTAATTCTTCAGGAAGCGCCGGCACAGATTCTCAGCACTACCTCATGGCATGGTATACATCATGGGGCGGCGCTCTCGGCAACTACGACTGGGCATGGCAGATCGGCTGTTCGCACTCACATCAGTTCTATCAGAATCCTCTTGCAGCTTATGCTCTCGTTACAGACAAGTGGATCAACAGCGGCATGACAGCTGACAATGCTACAGCTACATCCGACTACAAGGAGTCTCTCAAGAGACAGATCGAAATGTATCTCTGGCTCCAGTCTGTTGACGGTCCTTTCGCCGGCGGATGCACAAACTCCTACAGAGGACGTTACGAGAAATATCCGGACGGATATCCTACTTTCTATGACATGGTTTATGTTCCCCACCCTGTATACGCTGACCCTGGTTCAAACCACTGGATCGGCAACCAGGTATGGTCAACACAGCGTCTTGCAGAGCTTTACTACTATGTAAAGACAAAGGGCGATACAAGCGGCGTTAAACCTGCTGGAATGTCAATTGAAGACGCTCTTGATGTTCTTCTTGAAAGATGGATCGGCTGGTTTGAAGAAAATACACATTTCAATTATGTTACAGAGGACGGAAAGCAGCTCTCTTACTGCATTCCTTCAAGCCTTGACTGGGGTGATTCTGATACAGACTACTCCTGCGCTCCTGATACATGGGACGGTAAATACGATCCTAACGGCAACCAGAAGCTCCGTTGCAAGATCACAGGTTACGGTCAGGGAGATATCGGATGTGTATCTTCACTCTGTAATACTCTTATCTACTACGCTGCTGCTAAGGGTGTTCCCACTTCTGAAGCTTACGAAGAAACAGCTAAGGACGATTCAATAGCTGCTAAGGGTCTCCGTCTCGCCAACAAGCTCCTTTCCGCTCAGTGGGATCAGGGACGCGATGAGATCGGTCTTGCATATTATGACACTAACGGAAGCCTTAATAGAGTATTTAAGGAAAAAGTTTATATTCCTACAAACTACAAGGGCGTAATGCCTGATGGTAAATCAAAGCTTGAGAACGGTGCAACGTTTATCTCCATTCGTGAGAAATACCACGAAGATCCTATGTTCCAGGAACTTGAAAAGGTTTACAACGAAACAGGCGCTACAGATACTTGGGAATTCAAGCTCCACAGATTCTGGCATATGGGCGATGCTCTTATGGCATACGGCGGAATGTCGCTCCTCTACCCGGATGTTAAGCCTATCACTTCTGATGAGGATGATATTATCTGGGGCGATGCAAACTGCAACGGTGAAGTTCGTCTGAACGATG
>CAJTWQ010000091.1 GCA_910579835.1 uncultured Ruminococcus sp. | reverse complement strand
CGGCAAAGTACGGATTGCTTCAAGAAGCAGCTTCGGCGTGATTTTCTTCCCGGCTTTCTCAAAGACGGTTTCGGCGGTTTCCCGTTTGAAATATTCATCAAAGGTATGAAGCTGCCGCGCTTCGTCTAAGGGCAAATCGGAAAAGGTGACTTCCCTTGCCTTATGCCTGTGCAGCTCCCTGTGAGCGTCACACGCTTCATTGTGCAGCACCGTATTACAAAACTTCTGAAAAGCACATTGTTTGTAAAACTCCCTGCTATTAGGTTCCACATTCTCACCTCCTTTCTCGTTGGAAAGTTGGTGGTGCTTCCCCCTTTTCGCGGGGCAATACGGCGTTTTTGAAAAACGCCGAAGATTTTTTGAAATTTTTTCAAAAAATTTTTTGAGCAGCAAAATACGCCTGTCCGAAAAGCCCGGACAGGCGTATAGGTATTGTAAGCAGTATTTAGATGATTAGACAGTTCATAGTCAAGGGTAGAGAGGTTCCCGGCGGTGGTCGGGCTTTTTTTGATAAGTTACCGTTAGGCAGCGAATAGAAAATAGCAAAGGGCATGGCAATACCTCCTTGATACCGCCGCCCCCTGTCCAAAAAAAGAACGGCGGTTTCGATTTCTCAAAACCGCCGTTTCATAAAAAGGCGTGTCAAAGTATCTGCGTTACGACGGCTTTTTTTCTTTTGCCGTCGTGCGGCAGATAAATTCTATTATCAAAGAAAGAGCCGATAACAGCAGCTCAAAAATTCTGCTTGTTATCGGCTCTGCGTCTGTGCGTCTGGCTCTTTGATAACTGATATTGTAAATTGTTGAATGTTAATCAGCGTTTCATTTTTACACTTTGGACAAAACAAAGGAAAATGTCTAAGGATTGTATCAGCCCGGATTTTCAAACGTGTCTTACTCCCGCATATAGGACATAATATCCACTGTTCAATCTGCATTTTATCACTCCAATTCTAATATACTTCTTATTCTACTTCTGTTTCAGATTGTGGAAATCTTATTCTATACGATATTATCAAGCAGAACATTGACAGCATTTTACAGGCAGACAGGCAACCGGAACGGGAAAAGGGAACAGAGCGCGGATGAGGATAGCAAAATCCCCGCCGCTGTGCTATGATAGGGCTATCAAATACAGACAGGAGCGTTGAGCATGGAAAAGATGGCCTTGCAGGACGCAGAAGTGTTCTATGGGCGGCTGACCCATCGGCTGGAACAGCGGTATTCCATTGACGAAACCAGCTTAAAAAAAGAGCAGGACGCTCTTGCGAAGCGCAACCAGGAAATTGACGATATGTTCATGACCCTGTACGCTGACAAGGCAAAAGGTATACTGACCGAGCAGCGGTTCCTCCGTATGACGGAAACGCTGGAACAGGAGCAGTCGGACAATAAGGCCCGGATGCAGACGATTACGGATGAATTGCGTATTGCCAGCAGCGCCGACAGCGATGTGCGGCGGTTCATCGGAGAAATCCAGGAATATGCGTCCATCACGGAGTTAGATGAGGCGATTCTGAATCGGCTGATTGATAAAATCTATATCAGCGCAGTTGAGGTTATAAACGGTGAAAAGGTTCAGAAAGTGCGTATTGTTTATAACTTTGTGGGGGAGATTTGAGTGAGATAACATTACAGCCCTCCCCATGGTAGGGAGGGCTGTATGTATTAGGAGGTTGCGATATGGATTTATATTCGTTAAGAATCCAGGGATTAAGGAAACACAGTGATACTACAATCTATTTTTCGGACTCTACTTTTTTGATTGGCGAAAACAATGTTGGAAAAAGTAGTGTACTTGTTGCAATAGATTATTTGCTCAATATAAAAGCTAAGATACCAGAGGAGGAATACTATTCAGTTGCGGATGAATCGGGAAATGTAATACGTAAAGCCCAGGAAATTATTTTGACAGCAGAATTCAGAAATTTGCCAGAAGATGCTTATTCATGGCGTGGATTCAAGGGTAGAATTATTCCTTATGAATCACAGATTGAAGGTGATTCTGGATTAAGTTTTATTTATAGAAAGACTTTTTCACTAACTTCTAGCTCGCCTAAAATTGAGGTTCGTGAATATAACAGAGTGTTAAAAGAAGAATTTTCAACATGTAAAACAATTAGAGACTATATAGAAAATGGAATTGATACTGCCGATATTCCGGAGAAATTGCAGCAGTTACCTGAAACCCAAACATTGAAGAAGGCTGAAAAGGAACTTCTCCTTGCCGAAGTTGATTCTTTGTATTCGTTTAGCAATGACGCCATAAGTTGGGTGGAAAATCCGGGTGGCATTCCCCAAAATGTCTTGAGCAAATTACCGACATTTCTACTTATACCTGCACAAGATAAAGAAGAAGAGATAAGTGGTGGAACCGGAACACTTCGCAAGACCTTGGACGAATTATTCCGTGAAGTCAGAGACGGTTCTGAAAATTATCGGCAGGCTCAGCATTATTTGGATTTATTGCAAGCAGAAATGAATCCCGAAAATCCGGAAACAGAGATTTCCAAAATGATGAAAGATCTAAACGGGGTGGTTTCTGATGTTTTTCCGTCTGCAAGTATTTCTGCTAGTGCTAATCTCAGTGATCCCGATGCTACAATCAAACCATCTTTTTCAATACAAATGAGCAGCAATATCGCCACTAATACTTCATTGCAAGGAACTGGTATGATTCGTTCTGCTGTTTTTGCTCTTTTAAGGTATAAAAGCATGAGGGACGCAAAGCGGCGGGAAGAAGAAACTCGTTCACTAATTATTGGATTTGAAGAGCCAGAGTTGTACCTGCATCCAAACGCAATAAGCAAAATAAGAGACACAATATATAGGTTGGCTGAAAACCCGAACAATCAAATCATATGTACTACACACTCTCCTTATATGATCGATATTAGTCGTAGGCCGAGGCAAATATTAAATAATCTCTCCCTGATGTATTTAGATTTGGATGGCTTACGAGGAGAATCAATTGCCGTCAAACCATTCAATGTAACTGATGAATTTCGGAATCTGCAATCAGATGATAAAGACTATGTAAAAATGCTGCTTCGCGTGGATGATGCAATTTCAAAAAGCTTCTTTGTAAAGAATGTGTTGATAGTAGAAGGGGATACAGAACAGGTCGTGATAAATGAAACTTTACCTTTCTTGCCACCAACGATTTCATCAAGAATAATGTCCGATTGGCATATCATACGTGCTAGAGGAAAAGCTGCCATTATACCTCTCATAAAATATCTAAAAGCGATGGCCATTAGTGTCTATGTAATTCATGATGGGGATTATGGCATAGAAGGTGCAGAAAAGTTTAATATTCATATTAAAGACGCATTGGACAATGATAGTCGCCTCGTGGTATTGGATAAGTGTGTGGAAGATGCTCTAGGCTATCCCGCAAAATCTAGTGATAAACCCTTACACGCATATACATTTATTCGGGATAATTGGACTTGTTGGCCTGACATTAGTGAGAATTGGCGAGCCTGCATAGAGAAAATCTTCAACGAAGGAAATCATATCATTATTAAACAAGGGGTTATTGAAAACCCAAATTAGTTTCGGAAATGCACAAAATCGCAAGAATACTACACTATTTTTCTAAACAGTCCGATAAAAATACGCAAAAAAGGTTGTGCCTGTAAAATGGCACAACCTTTTTTAAATTCATCACTTGACAATGTTGCAGTGAATTAAGGACGGATGATGTGAACTGGATTGCAATCGATCATCTGTCTGGGCCAATGCG
>CAJTWQ010000090.1 GCA_910579835.1 uncultured Ruminococcus sp. | reverse complement strand
TATAGTTGAGGTATTCCTCAAGTATCTGATCTTTGGAGTATGTTTTTTCAAGCTGCATAGCTGAAAAGATCTCACGAATCTTACGCTGCGGCGATTGTTCGTCGTCTCCGGTAAGATTTTTGATAAGCTGCTGAGTTATGGTCGATCCGCCCTGATTGGTGTCATAGAAATGCAGGAACATATTCAGGAATGCTGAAAATGTCCGCTTGTAGTCAACACCATCGTGAACGTAGAAACGCTCATCTTCGGTGTAAACGAAAGCGTCTCTTACATGCTGCGGAATTTTGTCAATTGATACAGGAATACGCTGTACAGAGGATTTTACTCTGTGCAGCTGCACAAGTGTTTCCTTGCCGTTTTCATCGATCTCAGTGCCATAAAAATAAGTATCGCTGCCTGATTCAAGAGCTTGGAAGGTGATACTGCTGCTGTCATCCATGAAGTCAAGAACATAAACTGTCAGTGCCGTTGCTACAATTGTTCCCGTAATTATCATGACCAGAAACAGTGAAAGCAGGGTGGTAGCGATAACGGCGATCAGCCTTTTAAATATCCTAAAAGGAAGACTATGTCGTTTCTTCTTTTTTTTCTTTTTCGGCGGCGGTCCGGTTCTTGACTGTTCCGTTTCAGCAGAACCGTCCGACTGCGTAATTTCCGGGGTAAAATTATTATTGTCCATTCTGAAATTTGTCGCTGTATCAGTATACTGAGTATTAAGATACGTTGACAGCTCCTTTCATAAAATTGCATATCTATACATTATAAATTATATCACATTTGTCCGATTTTGTTAATAGCATTTTTAAAAAAACGTCATTTTGTATAATTATAGAAATTTCTGACCATAATATTTATAGCAACACCGCACAACTATATAAAAAGGGGAGTGGGCTTTATGAAAAAAATTTTTGATAAACGGATATATTTTACATTTCTTGCCGCCATAACCGTTTCAGGTTTTCTTGTAATATGTACTTTGGGACAGACCGTACGTCAGGAAAGGATAGAATCAAAACTTGCTGCCGCAGCGCTGGACGAGCCGGAACCGTTGTATGTTATCCGTGAGCACAACGGGAAGATCGCACTTTTTTGTTATGGAAGCTCGCGTCCTTTCCGGTATCTGGATTTTAATATCTCACTGCTTCCGGATTATGACCGTGAGCAGCTTAAAGAGGGAATAGAGATATATGATGAAGAGGAGCTTCAGACCTATATTCAGGATGTTGAGGGATAAAATAAGGCGCCCGCCGGACGCCTTATTTTTATATACTAATCCCCCAAACAACAATAGACAAACTTGTGGCATAAATTCCGTCATGCTGCGTCGAACATCCTCGACAGGCGGCAGCCTGCCTTGCGGTGTTCTCCTTGCCTGACAAAATTTCTGCTCAAATTTTTTTCTATTAACTTTTCGGGGATTAGTATTATTTATCTGGTCAGCAGGAACATAAATCCGGTATATGGAGGAATATCCATTGTTATATGCTCGCTGTAAGATTTGAAAGATGTCTTTCCGTCTGGAGTCTTTCCGCTGTAGAGCTGACAGTCGGAATCCAGCAGCAGCTTTACTGTGAATCCTTCTCCGATTTTTACAGTATATTCCGGCTGATACCAGTCTGAAAGGTTAAGCACGGCTAAAATATCACCGTCACAGCTTTTTCTTCTTATCGCATAGACGCAGCGGTCGGGAGAGTTACAGTCGTCCCATATAAAATTTGTGGGATCATAGTCATAGTGGAGGGCGCTGTATTTCAGGTAGATAAAATTAAGTTCTCTGATATAATGGTAAAATGAATCGTGAACTGGGTATTGCAGCATATCCCAGTCCTGCTGGCGCTTTTCATCCCATTCCCGCAGCTGTGCGAATTCGTTGCCCATAAAATTAAGCTTTTTTCCCGGGTGAGCGATCATATACATATATAATGCTCTGGCCTGCGGAAATTTATCTTCATACTGTCCGTGCATTTTCTGGGCAATTGACGCTTTGCCATGAACTACTTCGTCATGAGAAAGAGGCATTATGAACCGTTCGTTATAGAAATACAGCATTGAAAATGTCAGCTTGTGATACATTCCGCTTCGGAAAATAGGTGAGCTTCGGAAAAAATCAAGAGTATCATGCATCCAGCCCATATCCCATTTGTAGTCGAAGCCGAGGCCCCCCTCTGATACGGGGGCTGTTACACGGGGATATGCGGAGGAATCTTCAGCAGAAATTATTGCCGAGGGATGACGTTTTTTGAGTCCGGTATTCATTGATCGCAGAAAATCTATTGCGCATTTATTTTCACCTCTGTTTTCATCGCCGTTCCAATAAATCATATTCCGCACTGCATCCATTCGCAGACCGTCAAAGTGATAAACGGTCAGCCAGTAGTCGGCGGCAGACTGAATAAACGAGCGTACCTCTCCTTTGGAATGCATGAAATTTCTGCTTCCCCATTCGTTGTATCCGATGTCGTCGCTGGGGTATTCGTAAAGATGAGTACCGTCATATTCGGTAAGTCCATAATGATCTACAGCGAAGTGTACAGGGATGAAGTCAACGATAACGCCGATTCCGCTGCGGTGACATTTATCTACAAAGTCCATAAGCTGCATAGGCGTGCCGTACCGTGAAGTAGGCGCAAAGAATCCCGTACTTTGGTATCCCCAAGATTCATCGCAGGGGTGTTCGTTTACAGGCATAAGCTCAATAAAATTATAGCCTGATTCCTTGACATACGCTATCAGGGAATCGGCAATCTCGGTGTAATTCAGCCATTTGCCGTCCTCGTTTGTTTCTCTTTTCCATGATCCAAGATGAATCTCGTAGATATTCATAGGCTTGTCTTTACAGTCAGTCCGGCGGTTCATCCATACTTCGTCATGGAAACGAAACCCCTTTATGCTGCGGATCACAGAGCAGGTGCCGGGGCGCAGCTCCATGCTGAATCCGTATGGGTCGCAGTGATCAATGAAGTTTTCGTCCCTGTCATAGATTCGGTATTTATATCTCATTCCCTCCAGAGCCTCAGAAACGTTGAGTTCGTAGAAATTACCGTCAGAGACGGGATTCATGGGGAGATCCTCCCAGCCGCTGAAATCTCCGATAACCGAGACCTTGGAGGCATTTGGAGCATAGGTTCTGAAAAGAGTTCCTTCTTTTGAAGTATGCGCCCCCATATATTCATATGCGTCAAATACATTTCCTTTATAAAATCCGTAAATATCCATTTTATCACCTTGTATGCTGTTATTCCGGTTGACAATCTCCGGTTTTTTCTGTATAATATTATATGATAAAAAAAGAGTTTTTTCAATACTCATTTTTAAACTAATGTCTATTATTTGACTGCTGTCTAAAATCGTCGGAAATTGGAGGATAAATATATGGATCTCAGGATAGAAAAAACCAAAAGAAGTATTATAAATTCATTTCTGGAGCTGCGTTCACAGAAAGCTTTGGAAAAAATTACAGTTAAGGAACTTGCCGCCAGGGCTGAGATAAACAAGGCTACTTTTTATCTTCATTATCGTGATATTTACGATCTTTCCGAAACTCTCGAGCGCGAAGTTGTAAAGTCAACTCTTGGCAGCATTCAGCATCCGGAGGAGATTTTCCGTAATAACCGCCGTTTTGTGAGGGAACTTGGGGATTCATTCGCAGCTAACGAGCAACTTATAAAAATTCTTTTTGAGGGGAGCCGCAGTGGCAGCTTCATTGACCTTTTTGAACAGGAGCTTATGGAAGTGATACGCAGCGTACATCCTGATTATAGTCCGACCTTAGAAAACCGTATGAAAATGACCTACCTGATTTACGGCGGT
>CAJTWQ010000089.1 GCA_910579835.1 uncultured Ruminococcus sp. | reverse complement strand
CCCCCCCCCTCTTTCTTCCAAGCTTCTCTTTCTTTATTCAGTCCTCCCCATGCAGATACTTGCATTTCTTGATCCTTACCCACGGTCCCTTCAGAACGCTGTTTTTCAACCATTTCACACCACCTCCTTCTCTTCTGCTTCCTGCGAACCCTATTGTAATTTTCTTCCAACTCTCCTATAATCTAAGTACAGGGCACTGCCATGCCCGAGTACTGAAGAAAGGATGGTTAAAATGCAAGAAAAGTCGATAAACCCCGAAAAATTCGCGCTTGCTGTTGTTGCTTCCTCCAGTTATCAATTATCGATCAATGAAAAACTGGAATTATATTCAGAAGCTTACGACGCTGCTGAGGAGCTATTAGAGCAGCTTCAATCCTGCAATCATTTCAGCGAGCCTGATTAAGGACATTGAGGATATCTGTTATTCCCCGGATATCCTCGTACCGGTCAACTCCTCTGCTTTTTAAATCACAGAATATTCCAATAGCCTCTATGATCGGTATAGCGCGATATGTCTCTATTTTGAATACCTGTCCAGTCTCTTCGACACAGATTGTAAGCATGGCCTTTCTTTTTTCTCTTTCTTTATTCAGTTCTCCCCATGTAGACACTTGCATTTCTTGATTCTCAGCCAATGATTTTTTAAAATCCCGTTTTTCACCCATTTCACACCGCCTCCTTCTCTGCAATAGGCTCGAACAAATAATCGCTATCATACTCTGGTAATACATTTTTTTTAGTCATTCTAACTTCTGGATAAGTAAACGCGGTTTCTTCATTAATCTTATTCCACAAAGTTTTTTCGGAGACTCCCAGAATAGATGCGTATGCTCTTAACGTAATCCCCTTTCCATCTAAAGCTTTTTTTAAATTTACTAACATACTATACACCTCCTTTTTTACTCATAAGAGTAATTTTTATTAGATTATAGACTCTTAAGAGTAAAATGTCAATATTTTTTTACTCATACTGGTAATTTATTATTGAAATAATTTCCTCTTTGTGGTAATCTACTTGCAAAAGGAGGGTGATATATGACCTTTTTAGAGAAATTAGACTGTCTTATGGAAAAATATGGACTTAACAAAAGAACCCTTTCACAAAAAAGTGATATTCCATACACCACTATTGATAATTGGTATAAAAGAGGATATGAGGGGTTAAAATTACCTACACTGCGAAAATTAAATAATTTTTTTAATACTTCTTTAGATTTTTGGATTTTAGATGAAATTACTGATCCAAATTACGGGAAATCAAATGGTTTTATTGTAGACTATGATGAAATGGAATATATAAAAAAATATCGTTTTATTCGCGACCATTCACCAGAAGGTACTAAGACCATTGATTATGTGCTGGATAGAGAATATATTTTAGCTGAGCGTATAGCTGAACTAGAGGAGACACGCCAACCGAGCACTCCCGACAATATCACAATGCCACAACTTCTAAAAGATGACTTGATTGCTATGGAGAACGCCATGTCTGCTATGCATGAGAAAAAGAAGGGCATGACTGGAAAAAATTGGTTCAACAAATAAAAATCCAGCGGTGTTAGAATGTATATATAATAATCATTGGTGGTGTTATATATGCGTCTTTCTAAGAGCGTACAGATTTCAGAAGAAGAGATCAGATATATTAATTTTATTGCATATGATGCATTGATCGACTTTGACAAGAAGAGCCTCCCTGTCTTTTCAGAATTTAACCAGGTTATTGATTCATCTATCTTCATCCTCCCGATGCAGCTTGCCGCTAAGATAGGCGGACATGCGGAGGACTGGTACACGATCGGCGGGGATGGAATCGTGATGTACGTGGATTCAACCAGCCACTACATCATGCTGTATGACGAACGTCTCCCAGGCCCGGATATCCGGTGGACACTCTCTAAGCTGGTCTATCTGATAAAGTCCGGCGCATCGGAAGACCGGCCCAATACCTTCTATTATGCGGACCATTCTGAGGATATCGAGCGATACAACGCTTTTGCGTACCAGTTCACGTGTCCTGACGTGGTGCTTCAGGAGTGTGGAATCAATGAGGCAGCCGATATCATTGAATACTGCAAGATACCATTTTCCTATGCAAATATCAAGAGCCGGTTACTTAAGACAGCCTCAAAGATAAAATCTTTGAAACTGCTGGAAGAGGCTTTAAAGAAGAATTTTCGCCAGTACATAGAACTCTTCACATCAAAGCATAAACGCTGCGAACGGATGCAGTAAAGAATTTAAGAGACATATAAGAAGGAGGATAATACTATGGCTTTAGCACATGCAAAGACTTACACTGAGGACGATTACTACAATATCCCAGAAGATGTCCGGGCGGAACTGATTGACGGTCAAATCTATTATCAGGCGGCTCCAAACCGAATTCATCAGGAGATTTCATCGGCATTGCATATCTGCATTGGAAATTATATTAATTCGAAGAAAGGTTCTTGTAAAGTTTATTCTGGGCCTTTCGCAGTAAAACTCTTTAAAGACAGGGAGAATGTTGTGGAACCTGATATCAGTGTTATCTGCAATCCTGATAAGCTGACAGATCGGGGATGTACCGGGGCTCCTGACTGGATCATTGAGATTATATCTCCCGGTAATCCTGAGCATGACTATATTCGAAAGCTGAACCTTTATAAAGATGCCGGCGTACGTGAATATTGGATTGTAGATCCCAGACATGATAGAATCTTTGTATATTTCTTTGATCAGGATGATTTCAAAGTAGATATGTATACTTTCCGTGATAAGATAAAGGTTAACATTTATGAAGATTTCTGGATTGATTTTCAAGAATTGAATCTATAAGAAAAACCGCCCCATTTCTGAGACGGTTTCCTGAATACTATGCTGTGTCAGAGGACACGCTATAATACTCCCTAACCAAGAATATTATAGCACAATCTTCTGACACCTGTATAGGTGTTATTTTTATACTTTTTGTAAAAACAGGAGGATGCTGCTATGGCAAAAGCAAAGTACACGAGAGGCACAGATGGCTATTTCTGCACCAAAGTATGGGACGGCACTTATAATTCCGTTACCGGAAAGAAAAACCGCAAAACGCTTCGGACGAAGAAAAGCAGTAAAGCGCTGGAAAACATGGTGAATGAATTCAACGCGAACGTTTCCGAGCGCAAAAATATGAGGAAAAGCGATATCACATTCCTTCAATACGCGCGCAGATGGGCGGATGTATACAAAGCCCAGCGGAGTAACGCAACAAAAGCCATGTATGATAATATCATTGAAAAGCATTTCTCCCATATTGAACATGTAAAACTGCAGGATGTCGACCGGATGCACCTGCAGATCCTGCTTAATAATGCAGATGGAAAGAGGAAGACTCAGCAACAGATCATGCTGACCTTCAAACAGGTATTAAAGTCCGCCGTCGCTGATCGGCTCTTTCCGGCGAATGTCATGGAAGATATCTTCATGAATATCGAACCTGTCAAATATGAGCCAAAAGAAAAGCGTGCGCTGACCAGTGTTGAAAAGAATGCAATCTTTAAAGCCGATTTCCAGGAGCAGGACAAGATCTTTGTCTACCTGATCTATGGATGCGGGCTCAGACGGGAAGAAGCTCTTGCTTTGACCATATTTGATTTCAATCTTTCCAGGCGCGAAGTGACAATCAACAAAGCCCACGACCTCTCCACGGGGAAGCCTGTGCAGAAGGAACCTAAGACCAGTAACGGCTATCGGACCGTTCCCATACCGGATAAGATATTCCATTCCGTATCGGCATACATATCAACTCTCAAGTCTGGCGGACATATTTATCTGTTTACCATGAGGGACTGGAAGCCGATGACGAAAAGCAGTTATGATAAGATGTGGAAAAGGATTCAGAAAGAAATAGAGGTTGTATCGGGCGAGCCTGCCGCCGGACTGACCGCTCATGTGTTCCGGCATAACTATTGCACGAACCTGTGTTACCAGATCCCCCAGATCTCTGTAAACGGTAGATAGCGAGTACCTCGACTAAAGGCACAAAATATGTGACAATAG
>CAJTWQ010000088.1 GCA_910579835.1 uncultured Ruminococcus sp. | reverse complement strand
GCTCGACGTAAGCGGCGTAATATACATTTGTCCCCACATAAACAGCGTTTTCATCGTTTGTACTGACCTTTTCGGGCTTCCCCATATAATTCTTTGGCTTGGTTTTAGCGTCATCTTTGGTGTATCTGAGCGTCTCCCCCGAATGTGTGGCAGTGGCATACGCAATACTGTTTTTCAGTCTTCCATAAACTACGGAACCGTTATTTGTGAGATTTTCTTTAGCGTTTCTTTCAAGCAACAGCCCCCATTCTTCAAGAATTTTTTCTATTTTTTCCTTTGGAAATTCTTCAAGATGAATTTTCAGAGAAATATCGTTATTGCTCATTATTTTCCGCTGCCTTTCTTGCTTTTTCTCTTCTGG
Organism: uncultured Ruminococcus sp.; assembly: GCA_910579835.1. Lineage (GTDB taxonomy): Bacteria > Bacillota > Clostridia > Oscillospirales > Ruminococcaceae > Ruminococcus. Next base: position 3,670 of record CAJTWQ010000088.1, on the reverse strand, counting down.
CTTTAGCCCTTTTTCGACGTTGCGATCTTAGTTTTTTCTGCTTGTCAGAATTATACCATTCGGCAAGATCGGGCTGTCCTGCTTTCATCCAATCTTTTTGTTCCTGTCTCGTAAGAATTATCCTTGACTGCTGCCATTCTTCATAAGACATATTACCTAATTTGCCCATTTTTGAGGAATCGGGATGCAAATTCTTATCCATACCTTCAACGAAAGGGACTAGAGAGCATCTGCAATTCCAAATCTCCGAACCGGGACCGTTTGAATCGCCAGGCCGTATGCAGCCGTTTGAGAACTTTTCTCCAACCTCTGCGATCTCTCCGTCTATTATTCTATGTGAGTGTCGCGTGCGGAAATCAAGAGTTGCGCTCCATTGATTTCTTGTATCAATCCCAAGATTTATTGCACGCTTGTAAGCCTCCTGTCGGCCGGCATTCTCCGCACCTGTAACGGCAGTTCGGGCATATCTTACAACTGCGGTATGATTCATTTTCGCCACCGAGTTTATTCGCCCGGCTATCTGCTCCATGTCCTCGCCCTGCAATATTCCTTGAAGCACGGCAGACTGCACTTTCCTTTCATTCCACTGCAAATCCTTGTTAATGGCGATTTTTTTAGCAAGCTCTGAACCAGGACGAAGATCGGGCAGAAGCTTAGGATTGTCCCTTATAAGCTTTAGTACAGTTTCACGGCTGTAAAGCGTATACGATGTGCTGACAAGTGCGCTTTTTTCAATTTGATATGTGCCATAATTATGATTTATAGCAAAAACAGACGGTAGGGTTTCCGATACCATATCCTTTATGATCAGATTTGTATTTACAAAATCAGTCGCAAGCACATCGCGCATCTCCTCCCAGCGTTTACCTATAATTATCTGCCCTTTCCGCCAGTAATCATAATATTCTTTCGTTATCTCTCCGGCTGCAAGCTGCCTCCGCTTGATTTCGTCCTTTACCCTAAAACGCCGCAAATATTCAGCAAGCTTACCCTTTATCTGTACCAATGCACGGCTGTATTCGGCAGCTATGCGTTCTTCTAACGCCTTTAAAATATCGTCTGTTTCCCTGTGAGCTTTATCCGGCTGCGCCATCGTTCTTTCCCTCGCTATCTTCGGTCAAATTCTGCATGCTTTCAGCGTCAATCTTTTTGCGTATTTCGTCCAGCTTGTCTATATCGCCGTATACTGTTAGAATCTTCTCCTGCGTATATTCAAATCCTGTATATGCTTCAGACATGACGTATGTCTGTACCTCCTCCTGAACATTAAGAAGTTTGTTCCGTGTGTATGTCGGTTTATCTTCTATTCCGGCAATTTCAAGAATTTCATTTATAAAATCCGTCACTGCCGCTTCCAGCTTGTCGCACTTCATATCAAGCGGTATATACATAGCTCTAATAGCTGTTGCAGTTTGGTTTCCGGCTGTTATGGCGTTAGGGTTGAATGCCTGAAAATCGCTGTACAACTGTGTTGTAAGCTGCTTTAATGTAGTATCGTTAGCGGCAACAGGAGCTTCTATCGTATGAGGAACTGCGGAAGCCCCTGCATCGCCATCGGCATGAACTACATGAGACTTATGTATGTTCGCCAAAAATTTTTCATTGTCATCTTCGTCCATGCCGCCGCAGTTTGTAAGAACCCAGTATATCAAACTACCTTCGTCGGTATTGTTTACCATGCCGGAGGTGATAATATCATAAGCGTCAATAGTATTTCGCTTGCCGTGCATTGCAGAATAACATTTATTATTAATTTTCATCTCCTTGATAGGAAACGAAGAATAATTTTCACTGCCGATTATTTCCGTGCCATAAAACGCTGTTGTGCTCAAATTCAGCTTGTAAGCCCTGAACTTTGATATTTCGGTAATAACGCTGTTTTTTTCCTGATATTCAATAAATCCACTGGGGAGATACAACGTAATATATCGCGGCTTTTTGAGATCAATCTGATAAAATCTTATTCCGGCCTTAAGTTTGCCGTTTCGTTCGTCTTTGAATGGAATGAATTCCGTACGGCTAAAAGGCACAATATGATCTATATCCCAAAAGCCATAAGATGCGCCGTGAATGCGCATTTTAACGAAAAGCTCGCTGATTGCTTCGTCAAAGTTATTTCCAAGCTTTTCTTTTGTTTTATCATCTTTGAAATTAACGCCGTTTCCCAACAGGTACGACGCTTCCTGATCGATAGAAAAACCGAAGAACTGGCTTGCAATTTTATGATTTGCCGTCCACATATCCTTATGGGAAAGCCCCTGCATATCGTATATTATTTTTTCATACTTGTTAATGCTGACGTTTTCTCCGTCATAGTATTTTTCATTATCAAGCATTTTCTGATAAAAGCTTCTGCCGCTGCCTGAAAGCGATGATGTATAGTCGTTTATTGCATTTTGAATAAACAGCATTAACGCCTGTTGATCGTTTTGTTTTATTACTTCTTCTAAGTCTTGATATGTAAGTATTTAAATCACCGCCTTTTCTGTAAAGTCTTTTAATTCCATAAATGCAAATACTCCGTATGCGCCTTTTTTCTGCCGCGTATTCCCATAGTTTTTACAAAATAACGCATTTCATCACAGGCATGATCATTAACCTTAAGCGGCGTATCCTCCGCCTTTTTTTCATCCCAGACATAGCCCTGCAATTCCTTTATAAGGGCCTTACAGTTGCGGCATATCTTTATATATCCTGCATGCATAGCCGTTGCTGTAGCTCTTATACCGTCCAATACTGCATTATCAGCCTGTCTTACTTTATATCGCCCACGCTTTCGAAGAACGGCAATAAATGAAGCTGCCGAAGGGTCTATGATAACAGGAATTTTTGTGCCTTGCCTGAGAGGAATATCACTTGTGAATTGATCGAGATCATCCGCATATTCCTCGTCTGTCTTTTGATATTTTGCATCACGACCGGAATAATAATACTCGTCAACTCTTATCCATACATTGTCATATAACCCCCACATACCGCAAGAAAATGCATTCTGCGTGCCGTAGTCAATAGACAACACATACTTTTCTGCCGGAGCTTGCATGACTTCGCAGAGAGCCTCTGTATGCATGGGATATATCAGTCCCTCGGCAACTACCCATTTACCAAGAACATATCGATCATAGAAAACGCCATTGAACTCACGTTCATATTCTTTAAGCTTCTTTTCCGACAATGACGGATTATCCGACATAACGAAATGAAGATAAAGGGCGTTTTTCGCTTCATTCTGCATTATCCATTCCGTATAAAACCAATGAGACGGAGAGGACGGATTGCAGCTGAACCACTTTTTCGATCCATCAACGGAGCATCTGGCAATAGCTTGCTGTACAAAGCTTTTATGCATAAGCACTACTTCGTCAAGCAATACTCCTGCAAGCGTACGACCTTGGATAAGCATATATGAGCTTGCATCCTTGCCACCGAAAAGTTCAAATATATTTATTCTGTTACCTCGGCGGACTTCCATGATGTTTTCATTGCCTTTCCAGCGGATAGTATAACGCTTTCGGGCATAACTCATTGACATATAAGGAATAACAATGTTCTGCTTTGCAGAGCCTACAGTCTTACCGCATATTCCAAAACGGCAGCCGCTGAAATTACGCATTGCCCAATCTACAAAAGCGACCATCATAATAGATGTCTTTCCGCTTCTGACAGCTCC
>CAJTWQ010000087.1 GCA_910579835.1 uncultured Ruminococcus sp. | reverse complement strand
TACCATATCGAACCAGGCAAGTATTTCGATAGAGCGGCATCGCTTACTGAATATCTAAAACAGGAAGGCTTATATAACCCGAAAGGAACAAATGTAGCATTCGTATCGGGAGTGAGTTTCCCGGTGGAAAATAATCGTGCGCACATAGATACGCTTATGTCGCGACTTACTCGCGCCGGCTATAATATCTATCCGATTACAGCTACGGGACCATAGCGTGCCTGGATGATAAAATCGGTGAAACCTGAGGCAATCGTTTATCTTCCGATGGGACGTTTAGGAAATGATTCACTTATCAACTGGGCATACCGGCAGCAGATACCGCTGTTTATGCCATTCCCTCTCATTCAGTCAAGAAAAGAATGGCTGGATGTAAATAAGCCGATGGGCGGCGGTACTCTAAATGCCCGTATCGTTGTTCCCGAAATAGACGGCGGAATGACTCCTCTATGCATTTCAACGCAGAACGCAAGCCATTCCGGCTATCTGCTCTATACGTCGGAGCCGGAACGAATAGATGCCTTTATGGAGCAATTTGAGCGCTATATGCGTCTGAAAACCAAATCGAACAGCGAAAAAAAATCGCCATTGCCTATTTTAAATCTCCCGGCAAAGATGCCTTATTGGCATCCGGCATGGAGGTAGTGCCGTCGCTTTATAATTTCCTCGAACGGCTTAAAAAAGAGGGCTATGATGTCAACGGACTTCCCTCAAGAGTAGAAGAGTTTAAACGTCAGCTTATGAAGCAGGGGAGCGTCATGGGGTCGTATGCTCCGGCAGCGCAGGAAACTTTCATGAACGAGTCACATCCGGTTTGGATTAATAAAAACGAATATGAAAGATGGGTAAAGGATGTTCTGCTTCCGGAAAAATATAACGAGGTCGAGGAACGTTACGGCAAAGCTCCCGGCAGCTTGTTGGCAAGAGGTGACAGCCTTGCTGTCGCTGCATTGCGTTATGGCAACATTCTTCTGTTTCCTCAGCCAAGACCGGCTCTGGATGATGACGATTTCAGACTGGTTCATGGTGTTGATGTACCACCACCTCATTCATATATTGCGCCATATCTTTATATGCAGAAAGGGTTTGATGCGGACGCGCTTATCCATTTCGGTACTCATGGCAACCTTGAGTTTACACCCAGCAAGAATGCCGGACTGTCACAGGCAGACTGGGCGGAAGTTCTGATCGGCAATCGTCCGCATTTCTATTTCTATACCACCGGTAATGTTGGTGAAGCTATTATCGCAAAACGCAGAAGCCATGCTGTGATAGTGACCCATCTGACACCCCCTTACGTAGAGAGCGGAATGAGAAAGAAATATGCCTCGCTAATCGAAGAAATACATGATGCTATCGCAGACCCGTCACGAAACACAAACGCTCTTAAAAATAAAATCATGGATCTGGGTCTGCAAAAAGACTTCGGACTTGATTCTGTGCCGACAGGAACATATTCCATTGATGAACTTAAGAAAATAGATTCATTTGTCGAAGAGCTTGCTAATGAAAAAATCACCGGCGCATATTATGTTATGGGGGAGTCTTATTCTCCTGCAGATATGACAACCAGTGTCCTTGCAGTGTGTGCGGATAAACAGGCTTATGAAAAAGCCAAAAAAGATTTTGAGAGAGGGAAGATTACAAAAGAAGAACTGCAGGATTTCACTTTCATCGCTCACCGTTATCTGCCGATGGCAAAAAAGGAGATAACAGATTGTCTCAACGGTGTTTCTCATTCCGAAACCGGTGAAGAGGCGCTCGAATACCGCAGGCTGCTGACAGAATCGGCAGGTGCGGAAATTAACAGTATGGTGAATGCGCTGAATGGGATTCCTGTTTGGCCAGCTCCTGGTGGCGATCCTGTATTGAATCCCAATGTTCTTCCTATGGGCAGGAATATGTACAGTATAAATGCAGAAGCAACTCCTGGTCCGAAGGCATGGGATGACGGTGTCGTTCTTGCAGAGCAGACACTGAAAAATTATCTCTCTAAACACGGTGAATATCCCCGTAAAGTAAGCTATACTTTCTGGGCCGGTGAGTTCATATCGTCGCAGGGAGCGACCATTGCTCAGGCAATGAGAATGTTGGGCGTAGAGCCGGTAAGGGACGAACAGGGACGCGTGATGGATTTAAAACTTACACCGTCCGAGACTTTGGGGCGTCCTCGAATTAACATTCTCGTGCAGGTATCGGGGCAGTTGCGCGATATTGCCGCTTCCCGTTTAAAAATGTTGACCGAAGCTGTGGAGCTCGCGGCCGGAGCGAAAGATGACATATATCCTAATTTTGTCGCCGAGGGGACGCTGGCGCAGGAGAAAGAGCTTGTCGAAAAAGGAGAATCTCCACAGCGTGCACGTGAACTTTTCAATATGAGAGTATTCGGTCCCGTTAATTCTGGCTACAGTACCGGTATGCTGCGATATACTGAAAGTTCGGGCGAATGGGACGACAAGGCAGAACTCGTCGACGGATATCTCAACAATATGTGTGCTGTTTATGGCGATGACGACAACTGGGGGACTATGAATAAAAATTTGTTCTCTGCGGCTATATCGAAGACAGATGTTATCGTACAACCTCGTCAAAGCAACACCTGGGGACCGATTTCTCTTGATCACGTTTATGAATTTACCGGTGCGCTTTCGCTGACATCGGCAGCCATTAACGGCAAGGAACCGGATGCAGTCCTTGCCGATTACCGCAATTCCTATCTTCCCAGACTTCAGGATACACGTGAGGCTGTGGCGGTCGAGACAAGAGCGACGATCCTAAATCCTGAATTTATTCGACAACGAATGAAAGGAGATGCGACGACAGCTCAGATGTTCGGAGAAATTTTCAGAAATATTTTTGGCTGGAGCGCTACCAGAAGCAGCGCTCTGCCAAAGGATATTTATGATGATCTATATGAATTATATATCCTTGATAAAGAAAATCTCGGAGTTAAAGACTACTTCGAGAACGTAAATCCTGTCGCTATGCAGGAAATGACGGCGACAATGCTTGAAAGTGCCCGCAAAGGATTTTGGAAGGCAAATAAAGAGCAACTGCTGAATACGGCATCTCTGAATGCGCAGATTACAGAAAATCATGGTGCGCCATGTACGGAATTTGTATGCGGCAATAAAAAGTTGCAGGAATTCATTGGCTCAAATCTTGAGGGTAAGATTTCGGAAAATTTCAAGGATAACATGGCTAAAGCTACTGCAAATCCGGCAGGTGCTAAAGTATTGAAAGAAAACAGCGGCAATATATTGTCTATTTCCGACAGCGATAATATTTCCGGCGTTGTAATATTTATAATTGCCGGCTGTCTGATTTTGATATTTGCGGTTATTGTATTAAAGAAAAGGAGGCGGAGATGAGCTGGATGCTTATATCGTTATGCTGTATCATTTTCTTCTCTTCAGAAGTGAAGATGTCGCTCATGTCCTTGAAAATATCTGTAATATGGTCACTTTTCTTCGGCGTTGCGGGATATCTGGCTACAATTATGTTTTCAGGCATGTCAAGACTTGAAACTTTAAGCGTTCTGAATACGTCAGATATATCCACTCTTGAATTTGTTGAACAGCTGATAATGTACGCGTATTTCTTTTCAGGCGGACTTCTGAAGAAAATATTAGATTATTATCCCGGTTTGATGCTTTTGGCTCCGGTGTGTGTATTTGCCTATCTTTTTGTGGGTCAGTTCCCTGGAATGGATTTTACTCTTGTCGGAGCAATGGTGGGGTGTATAGTTTTTTCACTCTCCGCAGGATTTGTAGTGCTTCTAAGATACTTGGCAGCGAACTTAAATGTGTTTTATAAGACTGTCCTTGTTACAACTTTGGTTAATATTTTATTCTATGGCCTTTTATGAAAACTCTATCTGACATTCTCTTCGTAATCTCTAACGGACTGCTCATTCCGGTAATCATTCTCTTATTGTACCTTGCAATGCGTGCGGTCTGGGTTCTGTTCTGTTTCTATAACGAGTACAAGCAGAAAATGAAGATTGCCGGTATTTTCAGACAGATGATACAGAATTATTCTCCAGAAGAGCTTGATTTAGCTCAAGAGCAACTGGATAGTCCCGGTAAAGACTGTGTGGCGGCATGTTTTCAAAATCTTTTATCTCACAAAGATGATAAGATATATTGCGAGCATCTTCTTGCAGATTTTCAGGTTGACGTGCAGAAACAGCTTTCAAAATACAGAATACTTATAAAGCTCGGTCCCATGCTGGTACTGATGGGTACTCTTATC
>CAJTWQ010000086.1 GCA_910579835.1 uncultured Ruminococcus sp. | reverse complement strand
AGAGATATAGCGAACATTTTGGTTTCACAGAAGCGGAAGTGCGGCAGATGATGATGTACTATGGCGTAGAGAGCCGTTTCCCGACGATGAAAGAATGGTATGACGGATATGCATTTGGCGGCACAGAGGTCTATAATCCATGGAGTGTAATCAATTTTATGTATGATTTATATGCGGATGTCAATGCTTTCCCACACCCATACTGGATTAACACCAGTTCCAATGACATTATAAAGGATTTGATAGCCAGAGCAGACAGGGAAACGAAAAAACAGATTGAAACATTGTTAGGCGGTGGGACTTTAGACATTCAGGTTCATGAAGAAGTTACCTATGGGGATATGCACAGTAATGGGGAGAATCTGTGGAATTTTCTTTATTTTACGGGATATCTGACGAAAGAGAGTGAATATTTTGAGGAATCCTCTATCTTTTTACGGGCGCGTATACCGAATATAGAAGTAAAAACGATTTATCAGAATACGATTCTGAACTGGATGAAAGCCGCTATAAAGAAGGAGGATTTTCATGATTTGTACCGTGCAATGGAGGAGGGAAATGCCCAGAGGATGACGGATATATTAAATGGCCAGCTTTTCCGGACGATTAGTTTTTATGACAGTGCAGAAAACTTCTATCATGGTTTTTTGACAGGGATATTGAGCCAGAGTGAGAATTATCTGGTGAAATCTAACCGGGAGTCGGGGAATGGGCGTTCAGACATTATGGTGAAAAGCCCGTCGCTGCGGGGCAGGTCATTTATCGTGGAAGTGAAGGTTTCGGATTCTGTGGACGATTTGGAAAATGATGCAGAAAAGGCGTTGCAGCAGATTTATGATAGAAGATATATGGAAGAACTGCGTACCGAAGGGTATAAGAAGATTGATTGTTATGGGGTATCGTTTTATCGGAAGGATTGCGAGGTTCGCTTTGGCAGTGCCAAATAGTTTATGAAAACAGAGTTGAAGTAGGCTCAAACGAACTTTAAGAATTTTAAAGATGAAGATCCAATACCTCCGAGCTATATCACAGCTAAACTACAAGGACCTCCGAATGTCGATCCAAATTCTATTGAGTTTTTGGATGAAAAGAAAGCTCTTTTAAATTGGAATAAGAAAGAAGATGTTGCGGAGGCATTAGCAAAAGCCAAGGAGAATTTAGAAAGTAATCCGTCAATTGATACGGAATTATTGTTGCAAGGGGCTGACGAACATGCAGAAGAACTAGTGCGCATGTTATTAGACGATATATCAAAAATTGAATACTATTTTTATAAGGCACCTGGCATAATCTGGGTGTTTTTTCTTTTATATAATTTGCAAAAAGCAGAGAATGGGGCTTGACTAAAGAAAGTATAGATTCGCCATATTTTATTTTGCATGATTTTGAAATGCCGTCAACAGAAACAAGCTTCATATTCAAAGAAGCTGAGTGTTGGGATTTGGGGAACTGAAAGAGCAAGTATCGTCCAAGGTTCCAGATCCTGCTTCTGTTCCATCCGCCACCCCGGACAGTCGCAGAAGAACGGATGGCAGGATGAATCCGGCAGGCAAGGCGCATCAGAGGATTTATGACAGGGTGCTTGCCATGTGTACGCCAATCTGTTGTTCCGGGATAAATTTCCGTAAGGAACAGGCGCAGAAGAACATGGAATATTTGAGAGAAATGTTGAAATAGTAGACATGTAGATAGGTAATATCAATTTACGCCAAATTATATGTTGAAAAATGAATGAAAAGTATTGGACTATTTTAAGTGGCATTTTCATAGTTATGGAAAAAGAGACAAGCTGGTAAGCAGGAGGTGGTTTCGCTATCGCTAATAAAACAAAGCTTCATTTTCGTTTTCATAATCCAAATTCAGCGGAGGAAACCGCTAATTACATAGCAAAAATATTTATTGAGGTCAATCAGGTTAAAATTGACCATGTGTTACAAGAAACCGCAGAAAAAATGGAAATACAAAGCGAAGAGAATCGGAGTCTTTCTTGTTGAAAGGCTCCATTTTGTCATAAATATAGAATTTTAGTGAATAAATATGAGATTATGTGAAAGAGAATGAAGTTATCTATGAAAGTTTTGACCGAGTGAAAATGGATACTGGTAGGCGTTCGGCGCTTTTCAGAAGAGATACAGAATCAACAGAATTAAAAGGGATTTTTTGGAAGTTAAAGATAAGCGAGGATCTTTCGGCGACCTTGCCATTGATTTCTTACCTTGGGATTAGGCAGAAAGGCCAGTCCGCAGAAATCCTAAGATTGCCAGAATTTTGTATTATTCAAAAGATATTGAAAGCTTTGGAACAGGTTTAAAACATATTGCAGATGCTTGTAAGACAGCGGGAGTGCGATATGGGTTCCCAAAAAACAAAAAGAATATTGAAAGAAATGGTTGAAGAGTCTACTTTAAAAATAGAGGGTGAAAGAAAAGCAAGAAAATATTTGCTTTCTGGGGAAAGCATTGATTTATTAGCAGAGGATTATTGAAAGTTGTTTGATAATCCTCTGCTTTTTTATTTACAATGAACATTTTACAAGATAAAATAAAGTTGTAACAGAGTTATACAAATATGACAGAGAGGTTTTCCTATGAACATAGCCGCATATTGCCGCGTATCCACGGACAAAGAAGACCAACTAAACAGCCTAGAAGCTCAAAAAGCTTTTTTTGCCGAATACACTACCCGCACAGGCGATACCCTAATTAGATTATATGCAGACGAGGGTATTTCCGGAACAAAAATTAAAAATCGCAAGGAATTTCTTCGCATGATGTCCGATGCTGAACATGGATTGTTCGACATGGTAGTCGTAAAAGACATCTCCCGTTTCGCCCGTAATACCGTGGATCTTCTTCAGAATGTTCGTAAATTAAAGTCATTAGGCATAGAAACTCAGTTCCTCACCGCCAATATGACCAGCATGGGCAACAGTGAATTTGTCCTGACTATCTTTGGCGCATTGGCGCAGGAGGAAAGCGCCAATACATCCAAGCGTGTGAAGTTCGGCAAAAAAATGAACGCAGAAAAAGGACGTGTTCCCAATATTGTTTATGGCTATAACAAAACCATAGGCGATTATTTCAATCTGGAAATCAATCAAGAAGAGGCGGCGATCATTCAACAGATTTACCAGTGGTACACCAAGGAGGGCTATGGAGCTGCCAAGATTTCCAATAAGTTAAATGACCGTGGACTAAAAACAAAGCGTAACTGTAGGTGGAGTCAGAACGCTGTCTGCCGTATCCTTACAAACGAACTATACACGGGTAAAATCATCAACGGCAAACAGGAAGTGACAGATTTTCTAACGGGCAGACGCGCCGATAAGGACGAGACAGACTGGATGGTTGTAGAACGGCCAGACTTACGCATCATTGAACCAGAAACATATGAAAAGGCGCAGCAGATACTGCAGTCCAGAAATAAAGCATTCAACATCAAGCATGAACGCCAAAGCAACAAATATCTCTTTTCTACTCTCATCAAGTGCAAAGAGTGCGGCTGGTCGTTTCGGCGTACTGTCCGCACGTATAAGAATACCTATGTCCGCTGGGTCTGTTCCGGGCATAACGGACGCGGCGCCGATAGTTGTCCCAATGCTGTGACAGTCGATGAAGAAGACCTGATTCAGGCATTGCAAGAATACTTTGCGGAAATGCTGAAACAAAAAAAGAATGTGATTCAAAATGTAGTCCGTGAGTTTCAGCGTATCTACAAAGCAAAAGACGAAAATATAGAATACGAGAAAGAACTGAACCAACAGCTTGCCAGATTACAGAAAACCCGTCAAAAATATATGGACATGTATACGGATGACTTAATTTCCCGCGAAGAGTTAAATACAAAGATTAGTGGTATGCGAAAAGAAATCGAGAGGCTTGAGAATGAGCTGAAAATGGTCTCCTATCATCTTACGAAAGGAGAACAGTTAGAGCATATCCTTGGCAACACGTTTAAAGCAGTAGAAGATATCGCGGACGTTCACCAGATGACGAATGAGCAGCTTAAACAAATTATCAAGAAAATCGAAGTGGACAAAGAGGGCAACGTAGATATTTTTCTACGTTTATTTGGAGACCTGGGACTGGATGAAGCCGTATTGATTGAGAATACACCAAGTACGACCGGGAACACGCCAAATATTGCTGAGAATATGCCGAATATGACTGGAAATACATCAAATATGACCGAGGGTATGCTGAATGAGACTGGGAATAATCTCAATACGGCAGAAAGTAATACCGCTCTAAATAATAACGACCATACATAAGGATGTAACAGAGCGTCTGCTCCAGGTCAATCCGTCTTTGGCCGCGGAGGCCCGGAAGATTCTGGATCTTAATAAGTCTGAGCGCCACATACGCGGTGGACTTGCTACCCGGGAAAAATATCTTCATCTGGAACACCAGTAAAAGCATGGAAGTCATGGGAAATATACACAAGATAAAGACTGTATCTTGAAATTGTCAGGGGGATGAATTATAATAGAGTCCGCAATCATCAGGGCAGAATATATGCCGGACAATGACAGGAGAAGAACAGATTGAAGGAGAGAAAGAGAATGCGTACAGATACGGCAGCGACAACAAAGACGAGGTCCAGGACCAACGTAAGAAGAATGGCGCAGATGGGGATGC
>CAJTWQ010000085.1 GCA_910579835.1 uncultured Ruminococcus sp. | reverse complement strand
GCACACATTATGCAGACCGGCAATCACAAATTTGAAGTTGTTCTTCGTCTCACGCTTTAGATCAACAAGCGGCTGAATTGGTCTATATGCTTCATCCGCTATTGATGCCAAGAAACTATCCACTTCATCTATCAAAAGCAACATTGAAGTAATCTGTTTATCGCGAAAAAGCTTTCCAAGTGCCGTACACATATCCTTAAGCGAATTACACTTTGGAAGTTCTATTTTCCCCTCTACTTTCTTGTTGATATCTGAAACAATAGTATCCACAACCTCTTTTTCTTCCGTGATCCGAATAATTGTAGTGTAAACTGCAAAAGCTTTATTTTCTGGTTTTGAGCATCTGCTTTCAGCCCTTTCCAGAAGGGCTGTCTTACCAAGCTGCCTTCCGCCATACACCACACATGCACCATTGGGATCTAAAATCGTGGCAAGTTCCTGGGTCCTTCCACAAAACATCTCATCTGCAGTTGAACCTCCATCTCTTACAAATGGCTGGTATGTCGAATATGGCAAGGTGCATTTTAACATTGCCGGCATACGCTCTGTAACCTGGTGAAGCGCCAGATATAAAAGCAATACCTGATCAATCAACAAGAAAGGGTTCTGCCCTGAAGTCTGTGTGTGGAATATCTCTCCAATCAACCGTCTGCTCGCAACATCTATTGGTCTGTCAAGCAATACGATAGAAACACCTCCAAGATCCAATGACGAAACGGTATCAACAAGTTGTTTTTCCGTATAATTTCCAAAAAGCATAATCGCATTTATAGGAGATTTTACTTGCGTACCAAATGCAGCAATAGGATGACGGTAATCTGCCATACTCTTTGCCGTCTGTTTCACCTCAATCTTAAAGACATCTTCTCTTTTGAGCGTAGTGCGGTTAGCATTAATCACATCAAATCCGAGGCAGGTAAATAAAGACTTAATCTGCGTCGAAGTTGCCGTTGCCTTCCGTTTAGGCCAGTTTGTTAAAAGATTCTTGCTGTCTTCCTTTTGACGGGATGTCCACTCCTTTGGCATATTACGTTCAACATAATTCCATCCAAAGGTACTCAGCGATTTGCCATTACACCTCCTGCATTCCTGCAGCAACGGATCGAAATTATCGGGATTAAGGAAATCGCTGAAATAATCAATATCATGAAGAATTATATCCTCATCCAGCTCCGTCTCACCAGCCTCAAACCTATTTATGTATTCCTCTGTGACCGCAAAATTCATCTCCTGTTCAAGCAGACGATTCGCCTCATCCAGTAGTGGAGATTCCAGATTCTCTTTCAAGCGGGAATCAAGTCTAGCTCGGAGCTGTCTCTTTCTTTCCTTTGCAAATTCTGTAATTTGCTTTTCAAGCGCCTCTAAGAATCTTCTCCAGCAAGCAAAGTCTTTGGCCTCATAAAAACTTGACTTATACTGATTGACAATGCCAAGCAAATTCTCTTTTTCTGTTTCATTAATCTGATTATAGGTATAAGCTAGCTCAAGTTTTTCCTGGAACCTGGTCGTTCTGTCATCTGCAGAATCTATGGCATCCTTCAGCTGGCCTTCCGTAATGATATAATCATCGTCTTCTTCCCCCAGCAGTTTGCCCAACATTTCCAACTGATGGAGATTATCCTTAAGCCCTCCTTCATCAGCCTTGTCATCAAGATTATCTCCAAGGATCTCTGCTTTAATGTCCGCAATCGGCTTCTTAACACTGGCAATATGATTCAATACATTTCTCCATGGCTCATAATACTTAATCCGTGCAAGATTATGATCTATAACCGGGATCCCATCGTTACCAACAGTAAGGACTCCAGTATACAAAAAATCCGAGTAAATTTTGATTTTCTCAACCTGCCCATTCAAGTACTGTTGCATATATGATAATGCCCACACAAGAATGTTTGCGTTATTCTGATTCTTCCACGTAGTATCCTTCTGAAGTCCTTGAATCAGCTTAATAATATCCGATCTTAGCGTCTTTAATCTTGATATGTCCTGCTTACGGTTGTTCGCATTATTGATATGTTCAACCCACGCCAACATAATCTCCAGCCTTACCCAGAACTGTCTCAGTGCCTGATCTCTCGCATCATATTCCAACTTAAATTTATTTTTTCGGTTCACATCATACCAAGCTTTTGAAAGTTTATCTTCTATTTTGGTACTCGATAAGCTACGCTCCCCATTTTGTTCGTCACTGTACTCACTGAGTATCATCTCAACAAATTCAACATCGTCTTTATCTTGTTTGTTTTCACTTATAATGAACATACAATCATAAAGATCGCTCCCCACTCCAAAGCATGCGGAATACATCGGGGGAAGCGCCTTCATTCTCGTCTTTGGCGATTTGACATTACAGCACTCTCTTGCTGAAATTTTTAACTCATTAATAAACTTTTCACTTTCAGCTTCATCGCCAAGCAAAGAAACAAATACGGGAGAAAAGCCGGTTGCCGCCACTTCCCTTACACCCATAAGCTTATTGAATAACGGCTTGAATGCCATAAAGCCGCTAAAATAATCTTCATAGTAATCAAGAAATACCTCTGTCTGGTTCTTAAGCCCATAGTCAAATGCCATTCCCGGCACAAGCATTGCAAACAGATATGCTGATAACATTATTGCCGGATCTTCGTTTTCTGGATTGACAAAAACAGATGATAAAAATTCAGAAGTATATGCACATTCATTCAGCATCAGATTCGAGGCGAGCCTTAACTGTGCTGACAACTTATAGCTTTCTGGATGGTCAATCAGAGCTGCATTCTCCTTTGTCGCTACATCACCTACTGCTTTGGCAAAAGATATTACCTGTGAAATAAGTGATGTGAGTTGCTCTTTTGTTGTTACCTCTTTATTCAATAATTGCTCAATAAGTGTACAGAATTCTTCATCTGTAGGGATTGTATCTGTATTCAAAAGCGACCTAACCGAAACATCTTTAGCTTCGCTTCCATCCTCATTTGAGCTACAGTCTGTGCCATCAGCCTCCACTAAAGTAAATGCATCCTCATCATATTCTCTGTTTTCTACCTTATCCTCATCTACAGATCCATCTGAGATTTCTTCTTTTTCTGTATTTCCCATCTCATCAGGCACATTAACAATTTCACCAAGCATACTAATCGTTTGATTGTGGAATACGAAAATCTTTTCGTAGTTTTGCTTAATAACCTCATGAATCTCAGTCTCTTCGCCTACAACGAGAAGTCCAGCCTCATCAGAATTATCAGATGCATCCTCTGGATCATAAAGGTTGCAATAGGTCATCTCACCATCTTTTACAACCGCTATCTGATAATGATCCTTTTCCCATCTTAAGGATTGCTTAATCATCTGATATTCTTCCGGTTCTACAATATTTTTCATGGCATAGAGATATTCTGCCATTCTACCGTTATTCCTGATAAATTTTTCTACGATGTTTTTATCAATTTCACCTGATGAAACAACCTTAACATCACCAAAGGAAAGACCCCAAAAGCCTCGCATCTGTACTGAAATACTATCCTTCTTTAGGCAACCGTAACAGTACGGGGACAAACAGAACGCTTCTTCTGCCGAACCCTCTCTGCCATACTTAAAACAGGCCAAATATCCTTTGCCTACCAGCGCATCAATTGATGCTTCAACTTTTTCCCGGCCACGATCAGATTCTTCAAAAACATCCATGCAAATGCCAAAAAGATAAAATTGTTCTTTGTTAAGTACGCCAAGATTAGTCATCAGAGGCAATATGGATCTAACCTTTTTGTTAATTTTGGCAATCTTAATAATTTCTTTTTTGAAAGACGACGCACTCGGAGAACTGTTCTTTATACGATTGACTGCAGTAAAAATTTCCGTTTGTATTTCAGCGCCCTCTGTTTCTTCCGTTTCTTCTTGCACAAATGATACCGCTATTTCTTTAAAAGCCTCTGTTTTTCTGCTATTATCATTCTCCACATAGGTTTCAGAAGACTCCCTGGAGGAATTCTCTTGGGCATTATTTTCTGTTTTCTGAGTTTGATGAGATTCTTCTTCCATTTCCTCTACAAGTAATTTTTCCGATGAATACTCATCTATACATTCAATTTGGGGCTCTATTCCAGTATTTTCATCTATAAAATATTGTCCTCCCGCAAGCCCCCACTGAACCTGCATCGGATAATATTTATTAATTTCTTCCAGTATACGGAACCCTTCCGGGCCATTAATATTCTCAGTTTCCAAGGCTTTCAAGAACAGTTCAGGAGCCTCTATCTCCAAAAACATCTCATTGATATTATCTTCTGAAAGTTTCTTCAATACGTCAGCCGCTTCAGCCTTAAAAGGAGAAAGTGCGACTTCATATTCAGCAATCAGAGATTTCACTTTCAAAAATCTCTGAAGAATCTTCTCTCCCTTTTCAATCTGCAGCTTTATCACACGACTCCTACTATTAAATATGGCCTCAACATATTCTGATGCTCTGCTTCCTTCTTCTGGCATTTCATCCGCAATTAATACGCTTTGGGCTTCATCCTTCAACTTCTTATATTCAGCCTCCAGCATGTCCATATTTGCATTAAAGGATTTAAGAAATTCCTCATCTGGAATTCTCCCATCTGAAACTATTACTAGCAAATCTGCCAGCTTATTCTTAACCAAGTCCGCCTGTTCATTAAATGAATCCAATAGTTCATTCAGTTCCTTTGTTTCCATCGCTTTCTTCTCCTGTATATAAATCTTGTTTTATCCTGACTGCCTTTATCACTGCATTTTATTGAAGCCTCCGATACACACATCAATCAATCTTATCCA
>CAJTWQ010000084.1 GCA_910579835.1 uncultured Ruminococcus sp. | reverse complement strand
CATGTCAGGGAAAAACAGGTTTTTTGTATTCTGCTTGTTAAATTACAAAAAGCTATGACGTCACTGTGCTTACTGTACACTCTTGTGCGGTATCCCCTTAAATAGGTGGTTGAAATTAGAATAATTTATGTATAATCACAAAATTCCAAAAAGGAGGTTGACAAATTCTTAGAAAGGGTATATAATAGCAAATGTAAACAGCAAGGGCGCTGCGGATGTAAAAATCTGCGGTGCTTTATCTTTTTTCGGGAGACTTCCCGATAATGTTATCAAGCGCTTGATTCCATACACAATGGGGTGTATGATCTGCCGGAATCCCGGCGGTCATGCACCCTTTTGATTTTGCTGTAATTGACTAAACGGAGGTATTATTATGAATATGACAGATATCATAGCTGAAATAGACGGCAAAATATTCGGCGTATGGTTTCTTATAGCGGTTGCGCTGGTATTCTTCATGCAGGCAGGATTTGCAATGGTTGAAACAGGCTTTACCCGTGCAAAAAATGCCGGAAACATAATCATGAAAAATCTTATGGACTTCTGTATCGGTACAGTAATGTTCATATTAATAGGCGGAAGTATCATCATGGGCGAAGATGCACTCGGCATCATCGGAAAACCTGGATTTGATATTCTTACTCAGTACGATGTTTATGGAGCCGACGGAGGCTTCTCCAACTTTGTGTTCAACCTCGTATTCTGCGCTACCACGGCTACAATTGTATCTGGAGCTATGGCGGAAAGAACAAAATTTATTTCCTACTGTATTTATTCAGGCGTTATCAGCGCACTGATTTATCCAATTGAAGCACACTGGATCTGGAATGCTGATGGCTGGCTCTACAAGCTTGGCTTCCACGATATTTCAGGCTCATGTGCAATCCATATGGTCGGCGGCATATCTGCTCTTGTAGGCGCTGCAATTCTTGGTCCCAGAATTGGAAAATTCACAAAAACCAAAGACGGCGATGTAAAAGTAAACGCTATTCCGGGACATAACCTTACAATCGGTGCTCTCGGTGTATTTATCCTCTGGTTTGGCTGGTACGGTTTTAACCCAGCTGCTTCAAACTCAATTGAGATGATGGGTTCTATCTTTCTTACAACAACAATAGCTCCCGCTGTGGCAACTGTTACCTGCATGATCTTTACATGGCTTAAATACGGCAAACCCGACGTTTCAATGTGTCTTAACGCTTCGCTGGCCGGTCTTGTTGCTATCACGGCAGGATGCGACGTAATGGACTGCACAGGCGCTGCCTGCGTAGGCATTGTCTCCGGACTCCTGGTATGCTTCGGCGTTTGGTTCCTTGACTATGTTCTACATATTGACGACCCTGTAGGAGCAGTTGCAGTTCACATGATGAACGGTCTTTGGGGAACAATTGCAGTTGGTCTGTTTGCAACAGAAAAAGCAGGCGGTTATGCAAATGCCAAGAGCGGCGGTGCAAGCGGTATTGCAGGCGAAGGACTTTTCTACGGAGGCGGCTTCGAGCTTCTCAGCAAACAGCTTATCGGAGTTCTGGCTGTAGGTACATGGACCGCTGTAACAATGATTATCGTATTTCAGATTATCAAGCACACTATCGGACTCAGAGCATCTGAACAGGAAGAAATTCTTGGTCTTGACATTACAGAGCACGGACTTATCTCTTCTTACGCCGATTTTGCTCCCTCAATGGGCGATATTTCAATGAAAGGCTACACAAAAGACGATGCAAAAAGTGTTCAGAAAGTAACTGCTCCCAAGGTTCCAGTTGAAAAGGCTGTCGAGGTTGAAAGCTATGTTAAGCCTACTCTCGACGGAAAGCCGAAGATGACAAAAATTGTTGCTATATTCAAGCAGCAGAGGCTCCAGGAATTCATAGAAGCAATGGAATCCATTAAAATAACCGGAATTACAGTTACAAATGTTCTCGGATGCGGAATGCAGAAAGGCGCACAGAAATATTACAGAGGCGCTCCTGTTGAGATGAACCTTCTCCCTAAAGTAAAAGCAGAAATTGCAGTATGCGCCGTTCCGGTAAATACCGTTATAGACGCTGCAAAGGCTGCTCTCTATACCGGAAACTACGGCGACGGAAAGCTCTTTATATACGATATTGAAAATGTTGTTAAGATACGTACAGGTGAAGAGGACTACGACGCTCTCCAGGATTCACCAGAAGAAAATAAAGTGTTTTCCGGACAAATCGACAAATAACTGTCACGTGAATCGGAAGAAGCGAAAAACAAAAGTTTAAAGGACTGTCGGATAAATCTACAAGTAAATCTTATGCGTGATTAAACCGGCAATCCTCAAGAAAAAATAATGTGGATACAAGGAGAGAAAGAAAAGTATGCCAACCAAGTACATTTTTGTAACCGGCGGCGTTGTGTCGGGGCTGGGCAAGGGCATTACAGCAGCATCGCTGGGCAGACTGCTCAAACAGAGAGGATATAAAGTTACTATCCAAAAATTTGATCCGTACATAAACGTCGATCCAGGAACCATGTCGCCGTTCCAGCACGGAGAAGTCTTTGTAACCGACGACGGTACGGAAACCGATCTTGACCTTGGACATTATGAACGTTTTGTGGACGAAAATCTATCAGTAAACTCTAATGTCACAACCGGAAAGATTTACTGGAATGTCATCACCAAAGAACGCAACGGAGACTATCTGGGCGGTACCGTTCAGGTCATTCCGCATATCACAAACGAAATCAAGGATAAGGTCTACAGTCTTGCAAAGGATACAGGCGCAGATGTAGTTATAACCGAAATAGGCGGAACTGTCGGAGATATTGAATCTACTCCGTTCCTTGAGGCGATACGGCAGGTTGGAACGGAACAAGGCCGCAGCAATGTAGCATATATTCATGTAACGCTGGTACCATACATTGCAGGCTCTGAAGAGTTGAAATCAAAGCCTACCCAACATTCCTGTAAGGAACTTCTTTCAATCGGCATACAGCCGGATATCATCGTATGTCGCAGCGAAAGATCAATTCCGGAAGATATGCGTACAAAAATAGCATTGTTCTGCAATATTCGTAAAGAAGATGTAATACAGAATCTTACAGTTCCTTCTCTTTACGAAGTTCCGCTGTGGCTTGAACGGGAAGGACTGGCAGAGTCGGTATGCCATCATCTCGGCATTGAAAACCGTGAACCTGATTTAAATGAATGGACAGAAATGGTAAGAAGAGCGGAAAATGCTGATAAACGTGTAAAAATTGCTCTGGTAGGCAAATATGTTGAACTTCACGACGCTTATCTCTCCGTTGCTGAAGCGCTCCGTCACGGCGGTATTGTAAATGATGCATCAGTTGATATAGAATGGATAGATTCAGAAAAAATTACAGCTGAAAACGCTGCGAATACCTTTAACGGATTCGGAGGAATAATTGTTCCCGGCGGATTCGGACACAGAGGCATTGAGGGCATGATTGAAGCGATAAGGTATGCAAGAGAGAATAAAATTCCATTCTTCGGCATATGTCTCGGAATGCAGATGTCGGTAATCGAATTTGCAAGAAATGTTCTTGGTCTGCATAAAGCCAACTCCACGGAATTCGGCAATACTCCCGATCCGGTAATAGATATAATGGAAAGCCAGAAAAACATCTCACAAAAGGGCGGAACCATGCGTCTCGGTCTGTACCCGTGCAGGCTCGCAGAGAATTCCCTATGCCGCAGAATATACGAAAAGGAACTTATCTATGAGCGTCACCGTCATCGCTGGGAACTGAACAACGCCTACAGAAAGGCGCTTTCAGAAGCTGGTATGAAGATTTCAGGACTCTCACCTGACGAAAGACTTGCTGAAATCGTGGAGCTTCCCGGACATCCGTGGTTTATAGGAGTTCAATTTCATCCGGAATTTAAATCAAGACCAAACAAGCCGCACAAATTATTTGCGGACTTTATCAGAGCATCGCTCTAAATAAACGGAGGTATTATTATGGAAAAGGTAACAGAATATTTCGGCAGCATGGTATTCGACGACAGAGTAATGAAATCGGTACTCTCAGATAAGGTGTACAAGAGCCTGAAAAAAACTATAGACAGAGGAACTCCCCTTGATATATCCGTAGCAAACGCCGTTGCAGCTGCTATGAAAGACTGGGCTGTTGAAAAAGGTGCTACTCATTATACCCATTGGTTCCAGCCTCTTACAGGTCTCACCGCCGAAAAGCACGACAGCTTTATTACCCCCTCTCCAGACGGCAGAGTTATTATGGAATTCTCCGGCAAGGAGCTTGTAAAAGGTGAACCGGACGCTTCTTCGTTCCCCTCCGGCGGACTCCGCGCAACCTTTGAGGCAAGGGGCTACACTGCATGGGATCCAACATCCTACGCTTTTATCAAGGATGGAACACTTTATATTCCTACAGCTTTCTGCTCATACGGCGGCGAAGCCCTTGACAAAAAGGTTCCCCTTCTCCGCTCTATGGAGGCTCTCAGCAAACAGGCCGTAAGAATTCTCAGACTCTTCGGAAACGACAAGGTAAAATGCGTAAAAACTTCCGTAGGTCCGGAACAGGAATATTTCCTGGTTGACCGTGAAATGTGGAAAAAGCGTAAGGATCTTATTATGACTGGCAGAACGCTCTTCGGTGCAAAGCCTCCTAAAGGACAGGAGATGGAGGATCACTATTTCGGTTCTATTAAGCCGAGAGTTGCGGAATATATGGCTGATCTGGATAAGGAACTGTGGAAACTTGGTATTCTTGCCAAAACCAAGCACAACGAGGTTGCTCCGGCACAGCATGAGCTGGCTCCGATCTACTCAACAACAAATATTGCCGCCGACCATAACCAGCTTACTATGGAAGTAATGCAGAAAGTTGCTCTCCGTCACGGACTTGTGTGTCTGCTCCATGAAAAGCCATTTGCAGGTGTAAACGGCT
>CAJTWQ010000083.1 GCA_910579835.1 uncultured Ruminococcus sp. | reverse complement strand
GGATATTTGTTTCTGGTTTTGCTAATGACCATACTGTACTACGATATGGAGCTTTTGATACGGTGTTTTGCCTTTTTTGTGTTCTCTGTAGACAATCTGATGAAAATAGAGAATACGGCTGTGGACTTGTGTCTGAAAATACCGGGGATCGCTTTTTATGGAATCTATAAGTTTATTTTTTACTGTGTATTGCCGTACGGAATCATTGCGACGCTGCCAACGCAGGCAGTAACAGGGGCATTGTCGGCAAAAGGATTCCTTTTCGGGGTGGCGATCGTGTGCATTTTTACGTTTTTTGCCTTGTCTTTTTGGACATATGGCGTACACAGATATGAAAGCGCAAGCAGCTAATCAGTTTTTGGGAAAGAGGTATAGATATTATGGAAGAATATAGAAATGCCCGATTGGGAACGTATTTAGTGAAGGGATTGACCAAAGAATTACTGACACGAAATATTATTCCATTCTATTCTGCTTCTATAACGAATATTGGTTCGCAGATGGTAGCAAATAGATGTGACTATATACCATTCTGGGTTGATACATTTGGAACCATTCTTGATGGGAGTTCAGTATACAATGATATGATGAAAGGTTTGTCATCGGAACTTATAGAATGACAACTTCCGGTTGATAGAGGGAGCAACAGACAAAATGTTTGTTGCTTTTCTTTTTTTTGATGGGAATGTAAAATAAAACTATCATCATATGATGCGTTTGAAAAACTTATCAATATAGACCTAGAAAGTTATCTTTCATGACAACGAATAATAAGAAATCTATGGTAACATCCTACCCGTAGTGGTAAATTGTTCTACAGGAAAGGGTGCGAAACATGGAAAATGAAGTATACGAAAAGGACTATGGAGAAGAATTCCGGGAGAGAAGCGATAAGGCAAAGGGAAAGGATTTTCTGCACACTTTGATGGATGTTGGATTTTTTCAGGCGTATAAAGAAGAAATGGACAAAATCCCAAAGCGTGTGGTTCCCAAGGAAAAAGCAGATTATGAATACCTACTTGGGGAGTGAGAGCATCTGTCAGCAAAGACTGGCGGGTGCTTTTTTCGCACAGATATGGTATGCTGTAAGCAGTATATCAACTTGGAGGTACAGGCATGGAAGAACAGCAGAATTCATTGACTTATGAAATTATCAAAGCAGCTGTTGCCGGGGAGAAATGGGCAACAGAAAAGATTATGGCATATTACGATGATTATATGACAGAGCTTGCCACAGTGGAAGAGAAGCAGTCGGACGGCAGTGTAAAGAGTTACGTGGATGAGGATTTGAAGCAAGAGATAGCGTTGAAACTGCTGGAGGAGATACCGAACTTTCCGCTGGAGGAAGCGGAGAGGATTGCAGGAGGGGAGACTGATTAGAGAAAGATCAAATCTACGAGGCATTCTGGAAAGAGATCCAGGGCATTGCGGGTTGCAGACGCTCAGAGAATCTGGAGTTCAGTGGGGTTTGAGGTCTGATTATGGGGTCAATTCTTTTATAATAAACTGTTTTGAGGATATAGTATAAACTGGAAAACGCTAATTTGGCTATTCTGTGGCATTATTCAATGGATTATGGTAAAATTCTGCTGTCCGGGATTGAATAGCAACTGAAAGACCAAACAGATGTTAACAATGATAATAGCTGTAAATCTCATTGAAGTCATTATATAAGTCTTTCAGTTTGTATAGAAAATGTTCGTTTTTATAGGAGGCATCTATGTGGCAATTTACATTTTTTATATTTTTCATATTATTTTGTATATTTGCAGGAATAATGGCACGTGAACCCAGAACGTTATGGAGCGGGGTTTCTTTTTTCTTCATGATGATATGTTTGTCTATTTCCTTGTTTTTTATTCTATCTGAATATTCCAGGTGGCTGGCAGCACATGACGTGGTAATTGGAATACTGATTCTCCTGTTTGTTTTGGCGATAGGCTGTATGCTTATGTTTCCGGCAGCTTTGATCGTCATGTTTTTCATCGAGGGAATAAAAGTCATCAAACATGAAGGAGTGAAACCGTCAAATTTATTGTCGATGCTGTTCTCTATCTTGTTATATGTCTACCTGTCTGTCTGGCCGATGATTGGCAATTTAAGAAAAAATACATTAAGTACAATGCTCTATGTTATCATCAGTTTTTCGGCAGTATATGTATTATCATTGATGGCTATGTATTCACTTTCTGCAATTCTTAACCTTATTCATCTGAAAAAGAACAGAAATGCAGATTATATTGTTGTTCTGGGATCTGGAATCATTGGAAAGAAGGTCACACCGTTACTTGCGGCCCGGATTGAAAGAGGAATGGAATTGCTGTATTCCAATCCTAATGCTGTATTGATTATGTCCGGTGGGCAGGGACCTGGAGAGGATATTCCAGAGAGCGTGGCTATGGCTGCATATGCAGTAGGTAAAGGTGTAGATGCAGAGCGTATCATAATGGAACAAAAATCTGTATCAACAGAAGAAAATTTACTGTTTTCAAGGAAATTGATGGATAAAGAGGCTCCTAAAATTGTTATCGTCACAACGGCTTATCATGTGTTCAGAGCATTAATTCTGGCAAAACAGCAAGGGTTAAAGTGTGTTGGATTTGGGGCAAAAACGAAATGGTATTTTACGCTAAATGCTTTAATACGTGAGTTTGTTGGATATCTACGTTTGACATGGAAAAAACATGCGCTGGTAATTGGCATAGTAGCCAGTATTGTCGTGGCGACTAATATCGCTGGTTGGTTGAGATAATTAATAACTGTGAAATTACAGCGATCTAAGAGAGGAATAGTTATAAAGAACCGTTAAAGTATTAGCAAGAACTCTCTAAACTTGAGGTGAAATAAAGCGTATGAAAAGCCCCAGGCGGCATTTGAAGCTGTTCTGGGGCTTTATAATTATCCTTTGAATTTATCAGGCAAGTGAATTTCAGTTTTCAGACCATGAGGTGTAATGTTTGAAAATTGGATTTCTCCATAATGTACTTTTACAATCTGTCTTACGATTTTAAGCCCCAATCCGTGTTCTGCTTCGGCTGTTTCCGTCTGGGAACTGGGAATACTGGTATCGTTATTCAGTAATGCCAGGTATGATTCCTTGATTCCGCACCCAGAGTCTGCGACACAAAACGTACAGATTCTGTTGTCCATTTTTACAGAAACGGTTATCTGACATCCACCAGGATTGTGTGTGATGCTGTTTTGTATTAGATTGTGCAGCATCCGGTTAAGCAGGAAATTGTCGCCGTATAGGAAAGTTTTTATATCTGTGTCAGTTCCAGACAGTTCTAATTCATAGCCCTCCGGAAGTCCGTTATTTAGAAATTCGCTTATCACCTGCCGGATCAGTTCAAGAGGATCAAGCGGCTTTATGCGGAAGGGCTGCATAGAGTATTCCAATTTTGTTGTTAAATTTAGATCTGCAACCAATGTACGGAGCTTTTCACTTTGTTTTCGTATGATTTCAGCCTGTCTTCTGGTTGCTGCTGGTAAGTCAGGGTTATCTTCTATTTCACTGGAATAACCTAAAATCATAGAAAGTGGCGTACGGATATCATGAGATATTCCACGAATCCATTCAGCACGCGTATTATCCTTTTTTGCCAGATAGTCACTGGCATGGTTTAATCCTGTATTGATTTCAGCAAGTTTACCTTTTTCCTCTAAGTGAAATGTTTCCCCCTGTGACAGTTTTTGGATGCCAGCCAGGATTGGCCGCATTGCAGTTTCGATTTTTCTGGTATTACGTAAAAATAAGAAAATCATAACACCGATATTGATGACCAATGCAGCCAGACAGATGAAAAGAAAAGACCAGAAATATCTGGTTTTGAACGAGATATAGTATTGGCTGATTGTGCCCGGCTGAAATCCCACAACTAAAAGTCCATTTGGATGATTCCAGATTTTAACGGGATAGTCCTTCAGATACCATCTGCTGAACATCGCAATTTCAGATGCAGAGTATTTAAGGGGAAGTCCTTCTGGCAGACCGCTTTCCCAAATGACAGCACCTTCATCGTCAATCAGCATAGCCCAAGCATCCGTCTGTGCTAAGATGTCATTTGCTTCCGGATCAACTGCGAATGCCCCGTTCTTTTGTTCAATAAGATTTGAAAACCGTTCCATTGGAAAAACGGAGTCCTTAACACCATTCAGATAGGAAGTAAGAAAAAGGATTCCTATTAATACAATGTTGATTACAAAAAACAGCAGCAGTATTCCGATGACTGATAATATATAGTGGCGAAAGAAGCGGTCAATTGGTTTCATTTTTCCGCCCCCTTAATGTGGAGCCGGTAACCTAATCCTTTTACGGTTAAAAGGGAAACAGGTTTTGACGGATTGGCCTCGATCTTTTCCCTTAAGTGGCGTATATGTGTCACAAGGGTATTTTCATATCCCTGCCAGAATTCCCCACAGACAGTTTCGCATAGTGAACCTGTGGTTACAATCCTTCCGGAGTTATCAAATAACTTTTCAAATAGCGTAAATTCTTTTGCAGTCAATGAAAACACTTCATCTCCACGATAAACTTCGGCCTTATCTAAATTAACGGTTGAAGCTTCCAGATATACAATACGTTCCTTTTCAGGATAGGCGCGGTTTAAGATTGCCTGAACACGCAGAAGTAACTCCTTGGGCAAAAAAGGTTTTATAAGATAATCATCAGCTCCGTTTTCAAATCCTAAAAACTTATCATCGGCTTCTCCGCGGGCTGTAAGCATGAGAACAGGAATCGTACTCGTTTTTCGTATTTCCTTTAATACAGTGAAACCGTCAATGCCCGGCATCATCACATCAAGAATTACCATATCGGGTTGATTTTCCCGAAATATCGCTAATGCCTCTTTCCCAGAAGAAGCAGTGGCGATTTTGGTGTACCCGGCACGTTCAAAAACCGATTGGAGCATTTTAAGCAGCTC
>CAJTWQ010000082.1 GCA_910579835.1 uncultured Ruminococcus sp. | reverse complement strand
CGATATAATCAGGATTACCGGCGGAATAAACGGCAAAGGAAACGTAGGCTTTCTTATCGGGACGGATTCATGGCAGTTTCGCAGTCCGCAGACGATAATTTCCCCGGGGGCTATTGAAAACGGAACGGCGTCGTCATCCGGCGGCGGTTCGTCCGGTACGGGAATAGTTTCCGTCAATAATTTTTCAGTCACAAAATCGCTGAACACAGTCGTTCTTGAAAAGAATCCCGGCGATCTTTACGAGGGCGAAAGAACGGCGGCAGAGGGCGGATTTTCCTGTAAATCTGCAACGGGCTGCTTTCTGTGCTTTACGGGAGTTTTCCTTGCTGAAAGAAACTGTACAGCCGCTGTAAAGGTCTATCTGGACGGTGCGGCGCAGGAGATGACAGCAAAGCAAAATCTTCACGCCGGAGAGTTTTCAACGGTTTCGTTTACATTTCCGCTGACGGCATCCGCCGGAACTCATACTGTGAGCATAACGGCATCCGGGCTTGCCGGTTTGCAGGAAATTTCAGCGTTCGTTTCCGGACAGGATATTACTGAAAAATCTCCGCAGTATACCTCGGCAGATGATTACAGATACACCGTAAATAACGGTATATCAACCATTACGGCCTATCTGGGAACAAGTATGCATCCTGAGATACCGGATATTCTCGGCGGCGGAGCAACAACGATAATTGATAAAACCGCTTTTACGGAATCAGAGATAACCGGCGTATGGATTCCGGAAGGCGTAACGGAAATACAATAATTTGACAAAAACCGGCATCTGTGATATAATAAAAACAAGGCGGCCATGCACATAATGCGCAAAGCTGCCCGGATGCTGCATAACGGTAGGCGGTTCAATTCTTCCCTCGGAAACGGGGGTGAGCGTTCATGAGTACACTTGAAATTCTAACATTGTTTAATGTTCTAATCGGATTAGTTGCTCTTGTTTGCGATATACATAAGAATAAAAAATAACCGCCCATCGACCAAAATGTAACGGTTATTTTTTAACGAATTACTGAGGGAGAACCGCTTATCGCAGCATCCTTTCTAAATATATTATATCATAATTTAAGAAAATGTCAAGCGTTTTGAAGAAATTCAAGGCGCTTTTCTTATTGCAAGCTGCAGCCGGCTTGACCGCAGTTCACGCTTTCACTCGCTTTGCTCGTTGTTCTCTCTGTGGCGGAAATAGTCTGCTTTCGCACGCATAAGAGAATCGGAGGCAGGTGGTATTAATTAACAGGAGGTAAAAATATGCAGGGCACAGGCACGCAAACAGACCCATACATTCCCGGAAACTGGGAAGAATTTGTAACGGCGATAGGTACAACCGGCGCTTATGTGGAGCTTCCGGAGGGCGGCGGAACGTTTGATATGAACGAGATCGCGCCTACCGGGGTCGGGATAATTACGGCAAACTGCGAGGAAATCAACGGCAATGGCTGGACTATCGATAACGCCTATAATATGTACTTTAACCTCGAAGAAATATACCGTAAAAACAAATACATAAAAAATTTTCACATCAAGGATTTTACGATTGAAAACTCGACTGAACCTCTGATAAAAAACACTGCTGCCGATTATTACTGGATATTAAAAGATTGTCAAATTTCAGGAAAAAGAGTGTCAGGCGGTTCAAAAGAAATATTTAATGCCGGTATCAGATTTTATAGCTGTGGACTGAATATAGCTTTCGGAGGAAATGAACATTTTCTGTTTGACCATGATTATTACAACAGGGCATGGGGATATTTCTGCAATGTACGGCTGGATTATACGGGATGTACAATTGATTTTGATGTTCCTCAGGAATCAAGAGACGGAAACGCCTATGCTTTTGACAATTCCTTTTTGAGAATCAGAACAAATCCCGATAAAACGCAGAAAACTGCATTCTACAGCGGAAGCGTAAACGACATAATCCTGCTTGATAATAAAAATATAGTCATTGATTCAACGGGTACTTCCCACGAAGTCACTGACGAGCAAGTCCGTAATCCTGCTTATCTGAATTCAATAGGATTTCCTATAGCGGCGGAGGGGTGATTTTATGAGCTGGCACATAGGCGAGGACGGACTTCCAACAAACGAAAACTTTATAGAATGCCCCGAAAAATCCATGGATAAGCCTTATCCTCATGCGCTTTGGAGAATCGATCCAACGGTCAACGACGGACTGCCGTTTAATATGCTGATGCCCGGAATTACAGGAATAGATATGTGGGCGTTAGAACGTGAAAACGTAATAAGAGTATACGATATCGGCGAGCCGCAGAACGGATTTGACCACAACGGTCTTGCAGTTCTCGAACCGATAAGCTGCACGTCCGTACACAATGACGATCGCTGGGACGTGCAGCTGGTACATCCATTGGACGAGTGGGGCAAATGGAAATATCTCCTTGTCGGAAACATACTGAAGATAAGCGGTCAGCTGTTCCGGATAGATTCTCAGGAACCTGCTATAGACAGCGGAGGCATGACCATGACTGTACACGCAAAGCACCTAACCTGCGATATGGCGGATATGCTCATAACTTTCGCCGCATTCCCCGGCGGCAATGCAAGCGCTTTCATGGATTTCTGTTTCAGCAGCATTGAAAAGGCTGACCTGCCAGGATACGAGTATTACAAATTCGAGGGATATTCCGATATACAGACATCTCTGGGCGGTGACGAGCTGGTGAATACTACGCTTTGGGCGGCGATGATCGGCGCGGATAACTGCCTGAAAAACCGTTACGGCGGCGAGCTATACCGGGATAATTTTTATTTCAGCATCAATAAGCGGATGCAGTATGCAAAGGATAATGCTTTCTGCCTGCGGTACTCCCTTGATATGACCAGGATATCGCAGAAAGTGGATTACACTGATTTCTGTACAAATCTGCTGTGTTACGACAACTACGGCAATATGTGGAGTGTGGCGACTATAAAGCCAAGCAGTTTTGTGCATCATCCGATAGTGCGCATGGTTCAGTTTAATTACTCCGAGCCAGACGGAGCTATGGAGCGGCTCACGGCAGATGGCTTTGCATACTGGAACACAGTCAACACGCCGAAAGTAACGTATGAGGTGCAGATCGCTGCGCTCGAACGCGATCCGGAATATGAAGATTTCATAGGACTGCAAAATTATAACTATGGAGACAGCGGTACGATTTACTGCCCGGAGCTTGACATTTCCACTGCTCAGCGCATAACCGAAGTGGAAAAGGATGAGCTGACGGGAGATATCATCCGTATGATTCTCGGAAATCTCCGGGAAAGCCTGGTGCGGCCTGCATACATGGGCAGTACTATCTCGTCCGGCAGAAGTGCAGAGGACAAGCAGAACAGGGCTATACAGAACAGCATTATGTCTCAAAGCATAAGCGGTATGGAACAGTTCCCGATCTCGGCTCTGGAGATGCGGACAATAAATCAATTGGAGGGAAAATAACATGGCTGTGACCTATACACAAAATTACAATCTCGGCAAACAGGAAGATCACTCAAACAAGTTTGATATGACAATAATAACTGAAAATATGGAAAAGATCGATGCGGCTCTTTTTCAAAAAATTAACGCAGTCACGGGCAGGGGACTGTCTGCCAACGACTTTACGGATGAGGAAAAGCAAAAGCTTTCATCTCTTGAAAATTATGACGACGCCGGAATAAGATCGGAAATTGCTGTAAACCGCAGTACACTGGGGTATCAGAGGAAGAATCTGATCAAAAATAATTGTCAAAGCAGAACCGTTAACGGTGTTGCTGCCGCTGTAAATTCAGATGGCAGCATCACTTTAAACGGAGCCAATACAGGAAGCGCCGCGAGTGTATTTTATTTTTGCATAGAAAACGGTTCTTCAAGCGCTAACAACTCCACAGTTAAATTTTATCCCAATGGCAGGTATATTTTAAGCGGCGAGCTTGATGACCGGGCATATATCCAATATTGCTATTATGATGAAAGCGGAATTCACACGCTTGCCCGAACTCAAAAAAATATTACCGTGACCGACGCTATGACTGCCAATTCAACAAGGCTGATAATAACCGCAGGAGCAGTTTTCAACAACGAAACCATTTACCCTATGCTCCGCTGTGCTGATATCACCGACGATACCTACGAACCGTACAAGCCATCGGTCGAGGAACGTCTTGCGGCTCTGGAAGCGGCGATTATGGGAGGAGAAACATAATGCAGTACATAATCATGTTAATTATCGTTCTGGGTCTTGCTTGCGCGGACTATCTTACAGGCATCATAAAAGCTTATTGCCAGAACAACATAAGCAGTTCTAAAATGCGCAAAGGCGGTCTTAACAAGCTGGGCGAGATCATTGTTATGACGTCTGCCTGCGGTCTGGATATAGGCATAAAGGCTCTCGGCAGGTATTACGAGGCTGCGGAGCTGTCGGCGATAGCAGGGAAAATAACTGCGGTGGCAGTATTTATTTACATAACGGTCATGGAAGTTATCAGCCTGTTTGAGAACTATGCGGAGATAAATTCGGACGCACAGTGGGCGTTAAAAATCATCAGAAAGCTTAAAAATTTCAAGGAGGGATAATTTATGAACAGTCCATACATGGGGAAATTCAAGGTAACACAGGCATACAAGGGCGATTCAGTTCATGACGGTCTGGATCTGGTGGGAATCGACAGCAAGGAAATTCACAGCACGGTTAATGGAACGGTACATTATACCGGCTGGGAAAATTCCGGAAATCACTCGCAGGGATTCGGGCAGTATGTGTGCATCAAGGGAACAGACGGGAGATATTATTATTACGGACATCTCAGCGAGATCAGAGTCAAGGTGGGGCAGAGCGTGAAGATCACGGACGTTATCGGCGTCGAGGGCAGCACGGGATATTCCACAGGAAGTCACTGTCACTACTGCGTCCGACAGAATTTTTGCAAGGGAAACAGCTTTGATGTTTCGCAGATTTCCGGCATTCCCAACTGCGAGGGCGGTACTTATGACGACGGCTACAGAACCGGAAACTCTGCTCCGGCAAAGCAGACTAAATCTGTCACGCTTATCATCGACGGCGTGACTTATGAGGGGTCGCTGACTGAAAAATAATAAAAATGCCGCCTTTGGATGTTTTCAAAGGCGGTTTTGTTCCTTTTATTGTCATTTTATTTGGTACAAGTGTCGTAGTAGGTGTCGTAGTAATGTTTTTTATATAAAAACAGCCGTTTGTGAACAACTCACAAACGGCTATACATGGCGGACAGGGAGGGATTCGAACCCTCGATACGCTATTAACGTATACACGAGTTCCAGTCGTGCGCCTTAGACCAGCTCAGCCACCTGTCCATAAAATCCCTGCAAAAGCAGGAGATGGTGCGAGTAATGGGACTTGAACCCATACGTCTATCGACACAC
This sequence comes from uncultured Ruminococcus sp., assembly GCA_910579835.1. GTDB lineage: Bacteria > Bacillota > Clostridia > Oscillospirales > Ruminococcaceae > Ruminococcus. The sequence continues at coordinate 11 of CAJTWQ010000082.1, read as the reverse complement.
GCCCCTCAAAC
>CAJTWQ010000081.1 GCA_910579835.1 uncultured Ruminococcus sp. | reverse complement strand
CGGGAATACTGTCATCCCAGCCGCATATGGTCACAGCATGATTTGCAAATCTCGGCTTGCGCTGCGTATTTGAAGTATAAGCTTCATAATTGTAGTTAACAGACTGATCACTGTAAAATGATACGTCAACACACTGTCCGTCGTATACGAAATTTTTAACAATGCTGTTTACCTCATCAAAATTTGTCCTGCCGGAATTATAGTCAAAGAGATATGCGTTTTCAAGGTGATAATCGCTGTCCCCTTTCAGTTCTGCAAGTCTGTTTGGATCGTCAAAGACCGACAAATCGCCGTACGGCATTTTTTCCTCACGGACAGGACCTATCCACTGCGCCCAGAGATTTGTAACAGCATAGACCGATCCGCCAATATTAAGCAGTTCTTCAATGTCATTTGTACCAGAATCTGTCTGATCAATACCGCTGTAAGTAAAATAAGCGGTATGAAATTCTGAAAGATCCACGGACGGCTCACTTGCCAGAATGCTGCTTTCTGCGCTTGCAGCAGAGGAATGTGCCCAGCATGTGCCGTATATATGCTGGTCTCTCACCCCTGTTGCACCGAAAGACTCCCGAATATCAAAGGAAGACGGAAGCTCCGCATAAGCGCAGCAAGCTGAGATTTCCGAAGCGGAACTGCGCTGCACCATTGGTTCCAATGAGAAATTTCCGCCGGAAACATGAACGAACTGCGGCAGAGCCATCGAAAAAGACGGCTGTTCACAGTTGTTTTGCAGTGAATCATCCTTATCAGCCGGCAGATTCCATATACCATAAGCAGACGAAAGACAGAAAGACGCCGAAACAGCAGTAGCCAATACCGAAGAAACTGTTTTTTTAAAAATTCTATTCATTTTTTACCTCCCGAAATTATTTTGTAGTTCTATTATACCATATATATTCCGATTTGTAAATAAAAATAGTTACGACCTAACTGACAAAAAGGCAACTCCCGAAAACAATCGGGAATTGCCTGAAAAAACATATAAATCAAAGTGCGTGCAGATTTTCGGGTATAACTTGCTAAAAACGCTTGCACGCAATCTACTATCTGCTCTTTATAACAAGCTGGCGCAATGCGACAAGATCGAATACGTCAATCACATCGTCCTTACATAAATTAGCTGCATTTGCCTGTTCTGGAGTCATACTCTCTCTCATGAGCAAATAATTCTGAAGATAGACTACGTCTGCAATATTTACATATCCGTCAGAATTAACATCGCCTTCCTTTACCTCCGGAACTGTTTCAACATCTTCAGTCAGTGATAAGAGATATGTCAGAGGGGAATTCCAGTAAATAGTGATTTCGTTTGTTGAATAACTCTCTGAATGGTCAACATAGCACTTGGCAGCCGGAGTTTTCTTGAGATACGCCTTTGCGGCAGGATCCTCAAGAGCCGAGTTAACGCCGCCGACCAGCATTCCCTTCATTGCTTTTCCTACTGCCATTGACGGTCTGTGATGAGGATTCTGAGGTGAAACTGTTCCGTACCCTGTAACATAGCATATATCGTTTGGGTTATGTCCGAGGAGATAGCTGAGGTTTGCATTTGCTGCGTCAAGGTAAGATTTATCTCCCGTTGTTTTATACGCAAGACCGCAGATAATTCCGGCATTTGCAACGGTCATATTGCTTCCCCATGCAAATTTACTCAGAGACACTCCGTAAGGACCATATTCCGATATGCTTTTGAAAGTATTTGCCTGCTTTATAACAGCTTCCTCCGCATTCTTATAAACAGCAGAGGACTTATCTGCATTTTTCATTGTGAGAATGGCGATATTTCCGTAATCGCCTACCAGCGCCCAGTCAAGACCGATTCTTGCTGTATCAGCGCTCTTCAAGTATTCTGCATCTCCAGTAGTGCGGTACATTTGTACAGCCGCCCAATAACGCTCGTCAGCGTCCGATTTATCACCGTATTCTCCTGTTACAATATCAGCAGGATTAGTATAGAGAACAGCAGAATTATTCTGAAGCCATGCCCATGATTTTTCGGCAGCAGCAAGGCATTTATCGGCAAAAGATGAATCAATATCCCTGTAAACTTCTGCTGCAAGAGCCATAGAAGCACAGAAATCAGCCGTAGACGTTGAAGAAACAGGCATTACAATAAGCGGCTTTGTTTCATTCTGCGGCATAACGTACCCGGGGAAAGTATCGCAGGTCACCTTATGATAAACGCCGCCGTTTTCCGCCTGCATCTTGAACATCCACTCCAGCTCGTAGCGCACCTCGTCAAGAACATCGGGAATGCCGTTGCCGCTTTCGGGAATATTGAGATTATCGCCGTAAAGCTCCGGAGCGGTTTCATACGCATAGAGAAGATCGGCAATGGTCTTTGCGGCAGGAACTATATATCTGCCGTAGTCGCCTGCATCGTGCCAGCCTCCGCTTACATCTATCTTCTGATTCGTATTATAAACAGTCGCCATTGTATTATGACAGGCAGGATGACCAAATTCATCATCAATAACTTCACAGCCGCATCTCTGGAGATAAAGCATACGCACTGAATCGTCAATAAGACTGCCATAAACGTCGTCTCCGATAGTAAATTTATATGATTCTCCTGCTCCGTCAGCGGTAATATAATATGTTCCCGACTCTGTAACGGCAGAAAAATCACCGATGTAGTCGGTCTCATCCGCCAGAGAATAGCTGATGCCATCAGACATTTTTCCTGTATAAACGGTTTCCTTTGTATCGGCATTTATGACCTTAAATTCTCCGGACTGAGAAATATGACGGAATACTGCTGTTTTTACATCCCCGGTACGGTATCCGACCTGATTTGTAACAATTTTCGACTCATTGTCAGCGGAGTTTTCATAAACAACATTGCTGTCATCAACAAGCTCCAGAGAAAAGTTGTCAAAATAAATGGTGTGGGGTGGAAGCTGTCCTTCATGATCCTCCTGTATTCCGCAGTTAAAGCAAAGCTTTGTCATAATGTCGGTATCATATTCCATTACAAACTCGTAATCAACGGTCTGCATTTCAGATGTAAGATTTATGCCTTTCCATGTATATGCCGTATACTTGCCGCCGTTTTGCTGAATCATTCCCTCAATAAATCTGTCAACGGTGCAGGAAACATCAAATTTCAAACGGTAAACGCCGTTCTTATAAAGCGGAATTGTTTCAAAATTAGGCTGTACGGCATAATTTACGCTTCCAAGTGAAGTAATGTTAACGGCAAGACGGCCGTTATCAGCACTGATCGTTGCAGCGCCGCCGCTTTCCTTATAGAGACCCCAGCCGGAAATGCCGCTGTCAAATGTTGAATTGCTTATAAGATTTTCTGCGGCATTGACCGTAATGCTGCCGGTATTAACAGCGCAGACAGATGCCAGCATTACGCCTGACATTGCAGCAGCCAGACATTTTCTGATAAATGCTTTCTTAACTTTCATAATTTTTCCCTCTCAAATCTGCCGACTGCGGCATTATACTGCATGCCGAAATCAGACTGTAATTTCAGTCATCCGCAGTGCATCCGGACGTCTGATTTTATTATACAATATGATGAAATTAATTTCAATGATAAATATTACAATATATATGATATATTATCCAAATTTTCACATTACCTTTAATTTTTAGTGATTTTGCAGAAAAAATAACTCCGTTTGTCACAGTCGGAGATATTATGGAATATATTGTAATGATACCGATTTTATTTAAATGCATTTGCATGCAGAGCAAATGATGCATTCCATATGAGAATAATATAAGGAACGGAGGGAAGCTGAATGCGACAACGAAAATACAGAAAAAAAAAGCTCCGGCATTTAATCGGAGCAATAATTTTTATAATAATAATCATTCTGCTGATTATCTGTATTACCAAAACGGACAAATCTCTGCGTCCGGCGGCTGCGGTACAAGCTGAATATTTTGCTAATAAAGCCGCAGAAGAAGCCATATCGGAATCTGTAACTGAATATCTTACTGAAAACAGTCTGGAATACAGTGACTTTGCCGCTGTTCTTTACGATGAAAACGGTCATCCGGCATCCATAGAGGCCATACCGTCCAATATAAACCAGGTGCAGTCGGAGCTTACTCTGCTGATTCGGAAAAAATTCAGTCGTATGTCCGATTCATATCATCGGATTCCTGTCGGCTCTCTGACCGGTTCCTATATGCTCGCCGGAAAAGGCCCTGATATAAAAATACGGATATGTCCTGCGGAAAAAATATCCGTCCGTCTGAAAAGCACCTTTGATTCTGCCGGAATCAATCAGACTACTCATCGTATCTCAGCAGTAATAAAAGCCGATATTAAATCATCATTGCCGATTTACTCCTTTGAAACGGAAGCAGAATTTGAGTTTCTGCTGGCGGAAACGGTAATAATCGGAGAAGTGCCGGACTACAGCCGCTATGCATGGAGCGAATTCTAAATCTATTTTTTTCCCTCTGCGCATATCCAGTTTGTGCACGGCTCCGTATGTATCGTCACACTACGGAATCCGGCATTTTCAAGAAGAATCCGGAATTCGACGGGAGTAGGATTGAATAGTCCGTATTTTGAAATATTTTCCTTGTCCTCTTCGGAAAGCTCCGCACCGCCGTAAATATCCGCAGTTATTAGAAAGATTCCGTCAGTATCAAGAACACGCAGTACCTCCCGAAGATTCTTTTCCGGCTCCGGCCAGAAATAAAAGCTCTCCACAGTTATGATCCGATCAAAAGAATTATCTTCAAACGGCAGATCAGACACCGATGCACAGACAACATCAAGCTTGCCGTTATCCACATCCTCACGGTTCAGAACCTTGCTCATTTCGATAGAAAGTGAGGAATGATCTGCGCCTGTAAGATGACCTTCAGTGACATATTCAGACATGCGCCGAAGAGTTTCACCGCCGCCGCAGCCGATATCCAGAACTCTGCTGCTGATTTTCAGATCAAGAAATTTAAGCGCCCATCCTGTTACGGCATAGTGGCGCTGATTCATCCCCCGAAGCATCTCCTCACCAGCGCTGCCGCAAGGTTTTGCAGGATTGCCCAACTCGGTGACAGACCGATTTTTCTCAATATTTTCACTCATACATATTACCTCCGAAAAACATGATCAGCCATAAGAACCTATCAACACAGGAGGCTCCAAGAGCCTGTTCAGAATATTTCTGCACAGGCTCTAAAGACCGCCGACGTGTACTCCAATTTTTTCAAATCATTCCACAGTCACACTTTTAGCTAAATTCCTTGGCTTATCCACATCATATCCCTTAGCGACAGACACATAATATCCTAAAAGCTGAAGAGGAATAACGGACAGGCTGCCTGCAAAATGAGGATCGGTCTGCGGAATATATACTGTAAAATCAGCGGTATCCTCCATACTGTAGTTGCCGTAAGTAGTAAGCCCCATGAGAGAAGCTCCCCGGCTCTTCACTTCAACCATATTGCTGACAGTCTTTTCATAAAGATCCTGCTGCGTCAGAACTCCGATAACAAGAATTCCGTCCTCAATCAGACTGATCGGGCCGTGCTTTAGTTCACCGGCCGCATACGCCTCAGAGTGTATATAGCTGATTTCCTTCATTTTCAGACTGCCCTCAAGACTGATAGCATAATCAATTCCTCTGCCAATAAAGAAAGCATCCTTTGCACCCGCAAGCTTATTGGCAAACCACTGGATACGCTCCTTATCCTCAAGGATCTTCTCTATCTTATCAGGAATAGTATAAAGCTCACGTATCATCTCACCGCACTTTTCCTGAGATATTTCTCCTCTTGCAGCAGCAAACTGCATTGCAAGGAGATAACCGGCAATAAGCTGCGTGCTGTAAGCTTTGGTCGTAGCTACTGAAATCTCCGGACCGGCAAGAGTATAGAACACATTATCAGCCTCGCGCGCAATAGACGAACCAACAACATTTACAATGCCAAGAGTCTTTATTC
>CAJTWQ010000080.1 GCA_910579835.1 uncultured Ruminococcus sp. | reverse complement strand
CCGGAGCGTCTTTGGGAAAATACAGAAAATAAAAGACGGCAGCGCGGAACACCAAATGTTTGTTTGGCATTGCCGTACTGCCGTCTCTTAGAGCTTCATTTAGAAGCTGCGGTCTCACGGTGCTGTTAAGTTTTTAGTTACTTTGCTGCCTACTTAGTAAGCAGCATGTTAGACTGGCACTTGATTGGCGTACCTGGAGGCACGGCAATCACATAAGGGCATCCCTTGACTACAATCTCTATCACCCCCTCATCCGGATACCACTTAGCAACCAGCTTGCCCATAGCGTTGCGAAGTTCTGTTACAGTTGAATGCTTCATGATGAGCCCTCCTATTCTTTTTGCTTAGCTAAACATTTTCATTAGTGTGTCAAACGATTCCAGCGCCCTTGCTTCAGTAGTGCATCGGAAAGAGAACCGCTTACTTTGCGACTTGCCCCTGCCGACGAAGAACGCGGCTTCAAAAGATCCATCCGGCAGCTGTGCCATGCGGATTGCGGCCGGTTTGCCGTCTTCGCATTTGAAACGTTCTTCCTTCTTGATTTTCGTGTCCATACATAGACCTCCTTAAATAATGGATTTGAAATGGTTGGTTTGTTGCTTGTAAATAGAATATATCGCCTACGGAAAATTGTCTTCAATTGACAGATTATTGACCTGTCAATCCAGAATTTTATGGTCAATTCACTGTCAATGCGTTGTCAATTACTTGCCAAAAGGTGCCTTTCATAGAAAATGACTTCATTAAGCCTCAACAGGGGAGTCAGGGGGGGTATCATAAGTCTGCAAAAACGCAGGGTAAACTTACAAAGTTACAAAAGTGTTAAATCGTTCCTCTGTGAGTGATTCTGAAAGGAAATTTTTAAATTTCAGAGAAAATTTTCCGTGAAAATGCCATTGAGATAACCAATTTTATAAAAAATTTAGTTTATAAGTTTATCCTGGCAAAAACGTAAGCCATATTGACAAAAAAGAACATGTGTGCTATACTGATTGCAATAAGTTAGTATATACTAACTTATATGTACATTAACCTTAAATACTCTGTTTATGCCCTTGGATTATTGCGGAATTTGCCTGTGCTTTTTGAAAGGACGGGTAATGACGCAATAATCAACTATCACATAATAGGAGGGTATAGACATATGGCAAGAATCATGTACGACCGTTACTTGACTGACGCAGACTGCTCCGTAAATATCACGAATGCAGATACAGAGTATCTAGCAACCACAGTCCCGGAATCATTTATCAATCCACCCATCAAAATGAGATTCTTAAGCACTGGAGGAAAAAGTTTTGAGGAACTATGTTTAGATGCAGTTGGCGATGATGAAATTGAGATATCCCACGAGGATACTCTGCGTATGGTACGTGGCGAGCTGCCCGGTTGGCGGTTGGTCGGAGTACAGTTTACCGCAAGTGGAGGATTTTCGGCTTTTTATGCCAATGAACACCCAATAGAGACGTTAGCTCCTTCGGAAGGCAAATGTAGCTACACTTTCGCATCAGGCGTGTCTTTTTTCTTTGTGGAACGCGATTGTCTTGAAGTTGAACTTGAAGTGGATTATGACGATGGACTGCCAACACGGCGCTATATTGGTAAAGTGACTTATGACGATGAGGTCGGGGTAAGTACTGTGCTGATTGAATTTCTGGGCAAACGCAAAATACAAAAAATGCAGTTTTCTGAAAACGAATATGGAAATGAGCGGATACCTGGGCATGTTTGCCACATTACAGAGTATTAAGAACCAGAAAAATAAAAGCTGCGACCCCGGTCGTGGCTTTTTCATTGCGATTAAATCAAAACTATTATATAATATTTTTAACTTTGTCGAGAAGGGAAGGTGCTGGGCTTGCCATCAGAAAAACAGAATAAAATATACAACTTATTAACAAATATGCGCGAGTTAAAAGATGATGATAAGTCCTGTTTTGAGGACTATCTTCCAGAAGCATGGGAATTGTTAGGTTTAAAGAGCAATAAAAGTCTGGTTTCGTTCGAAGCCCTTCTGATTGAAGCGGTTATGAATATAACCATTCATAAGAAAGGGGTGTCAGCGGATAAATATGATAAATACAGAGAAGCCGTACAAAAATGTGATGCGTATCTTCTAGCACTTGGACTCTTGGAGGGCTACTATCATACAGGAAAAAACGGAACCCCTTATATTGCTGCAGATCGACATAAAGATTACCTATCAAAAAGTGATTATATGGAACTTGTCCGTCCTACATTCAAATCAACTGACAATATCAATATAGATGACGCGCAGTCTAAACCGCGGCGAAATATTTCTCAAGATGACAAACGTTGCAGGCAATATCTTAGTAAACATTTATCAACCGCAGCTAATTGCCAGCAGTGTCTGATAGATGGTATTAAGAACCATACGCACATGGTTGAACTAAATGGACATAAGAAACGGGAAATCAAACTACCAGAACCATGTTTTACATTAGATAATCCCTCACTCTTCACAGAGCAAGATTATAACTCAAAGTCAGGTTCACTCTCCACAGAAGATGAGCTAGACGATATGCCAATAACAAATATCGAAGAGACGGATGACAAGGGAACACAAGAACTAGGAGGCAGCGAAGCTGAACCTATTGACCCAAATCCTCCAGAACCGTCACCTTATGGGGCTGGATGGTTTGGTATCTTTATGGGCAAGTTCAAAGTGAAATTAACTGCTATAAAGCAGCTACTCTCAAGTGCATCATTACATTTGCCCAAAGCCTCATCCATTACGCTTGTGATTGCAGTATCTGCGCTAGCAATAATGGGAATAAAATTAGTGTCAATAATAGAAAATATGAACACAACGAAAGAAAAGGAAATTTCCCAAGCAAAAGAAGAGGTAGAAAAAATAGTGCCAACAAAGATAGAAATTATGGAGAAAAATATAATGCTTCCTTTGGGGGGAGAAGACTATCTAAAAGTAGAAACGGCGCCCATTGAGTTGAACCAGAATGATTTATGCTACACAAGTTCTTGGCCTGATGTTGTGCGCATGGAGAATGTACATAGTAAACATATGATAGCAACTAATGAGTTAGCGGCTGGCGCAAGGAACTATTCAGATATAGTGGTTCATGACGTTGATGACATCGTCCAAGATACGGCAACTGTAATTGTTGGTGGACCTCGGAAAAACGAAGCCGCAATTGATGATAAAAATGATGATGAAGCATCTTCTACTGGCTTCGAATCAAATATAGATTCAGAATAATTTTAAGGAGGTGCAGTATGAAGCGGTTTAACGTTGCTTTTTTTATAAAGATATGGATAATAACTGTTTGCATTATTGGTTTCCTGCCTCCTGTAAAGGTTTTTGCTTGGGGCGATAATTACGTTGATCCCGACACCGGAGAGAAAGGACGCCCAAGTTATACTATTGAAGAAATAGACAACGGAGCTATTGGTGCTACGCCGGTTTCTGACGGTGAAGACTACAAGAACAATGACAACTACCCAGGCCAGATTATCTTCAATACGATTTCTGACAGCACAATCGGGGACGAAAAGAATTTCGTGGGCGCACGGCAAACGGATTTGCTTGAAGACGGTCGTGCAGAGAGTGCTATACCAAATACGAAGTGGCAGGGTAATAATATCACGGTCACTGATGGGGCATTTTTTGTTCTTCGTCTTTATGTTCACAATAACAACCCGAACGGTGAAGACGCTGTTGCCGAGAATACTCGCGTTAAGTTCAGTATTCCAAACGGCACCAGTACAGTAAACGAAGAAACTGGGAAACATCAGATTCAAGTAAATGGTTTCATTAGTTCGTCTAATGCGACTCCTTCAGAGTATTGGGATTACATAAATTTCCGGGGGGATATCCCTTTCCATCTTGACTATGTTTACGGTTCAGCCTTATTGAACAATAGCAAGACCCAAGACGAAGCCGCTGCTGGCGGCTATCTTGATAATGCTGGTTGGACTCTGAGTGATGACATTGTAAAAGCTGCAGGCACTGATGGTGTTTTGATTGGCTCTGACGCTCTTGATGGTCGTGTTCCAGGTGGTTATGAATATGCTAATTACGTTACAATAATGGTACGATCTATCTTTGACTACGAATATACAGTAGAGCAAAAAGTCCGGCTTGCTGACAGTGATGATGATTGGGAAGATGTAATCGAAGCTAAAGTTGGGGATAAAGTGGAGTTTCGTATTGAGTACAAGAATACAGGCAACATGAAACAAACTGGCGTAACTATTAAAAATATCCTTCCAGAGAATTTACGCTATGTTGAGGGAACAACTGAACTGAAAAATTCCAGCCATCCTAATAAAGCAACCGCAGAACATGACTATCTCGTAGCGGATGGAACTAAAATTGGTGATTATGAGCCGGGAGCAAACGCCTATGTTTATTTCACCGCTGAGGTCGTAGACGAAAATCTTGAAGTGGGTGCGAACGCTCTCACAAATTGGTCGCAAGCCGGAGTAGGTCAAAAAACAATACAGGATCATGCTTCTGTTATTATATATAAAAATGCCGCATGGTTTCCTGTTGTAACAACTATACTCCTCTGCTTGATAGTATTATGTTTGGCAGCTATTGCCGGACTATTATTCTACAAATGGCGAATACGACAAAAACCGTAAACTAACATACGCTTATTTGTCAGTTCAATCCTTTTAAGGGCGCTTCTGCAGCGTCCTTTTTTTGATGCTTGCAATTCTATTTTCTACTGCGTTTACTTCTTATCAAAAACTTTTCTAAAAAATTCCTATCCAAAGGTTAAATCCCGCATTCCCTAACTGACTATTTCCTTATAAGGGGCAATCCCTTAAAAATAATCACGAGGAGGAATCTCTATGAAATCATCAAAAGTTGAATTCACAACTGAAGCATTTACGGGGGACGTGATTGATGCTCTCCCTACCAGACGCGGCATCGGAGGGCTGTTAGCCCCTAAATCCACAAAACTGATGTTGGAAAACGCCATGCTTGCCGCTAGCGAGAATCGCTGTCGAGCTTTGCTCGCTAAAAACGCCCTCGAAGACACTGGCGCTATGGCTTTGGCAGTCGGACGTTTATCTCATATGGCGCCGGCAGGCAAAGAATTTTATCAGAAGATTCTAAGAGCTTACGCTGAGACAACTGCCCAGCAGATAGAGAAATGGGGGCGGTTTTAATGGCAGGGATTTTTATTTTACTGGTACTGAGCATTTGCCTGGCACTCCTGGTTTTGTTCCTTCTCCTCTGCTACAGCGATTATCGGCATCTTAAACAGGAGAACAACCATTTTAACCGCATGGTAAAAGAGCAGTTTGAAATGAACTCCAACAGCCTGAATGCTTACGAGGCTATGCTCCGGGAGGCTTGCCGGTCGCAGGCAGAGGAATACGAGGACGAGTATGAGGAAGATTGAGCCGTTGTCAACACATTATAGTAGAAAACACATCAGCAGTTATTGCAACGTCTTAATTGACATTCTACCTCTGTTAGAGGATGTCGCATCGCTAACAAAGTTTTAGACATAACAATTATTATTCGGTGTGGTTTTGCGCTTAAATACCGTCAAAGCCACACCAAGCAAAAGAAAGGAAGATATGTATGGATAAAGTCAACAGTCCAAAAACAAATAAAGTTTATAAAGTAATTGCCGCAGATCCGCCGTGGTCCAAGAACCAGAAAGGGACTCTGGGAGCACAAAAGCACTACCCTTTGATGAGCATGACGGAGATTTTCAACCTACCTGTTGGAGATTTTGCCGCAGAGGACGCTGTATGCTGGCTCTGGGTCACAAATTCTACGATGAATGAAGGGCATGAGGTCTTACGCAGATGGGGATTTGAGCCAAAAGCAATTTTGACATGGTTTAAGTTTCGCCCACAGCTCGGATTGGGCAGATACCTTCGTAATGATACAGAGCATGTGGTTTTGGGCGTAAAAGGAAAAATGCCAATCCATGTAAAAAATCAGGTATCGTGGTTTATCGCACCGACAGCCGCTCATTCTGAGAAGCCCCGGGAGTTTTTCGCAATTGCAGAACGCTGTTACCCTGAAGAGCCGCGGTTGGAGCTTTTTGCCCGTCGTCGGCAGCCGGGATGGGATGTCTGGGGTAACGAAATCGACAGCGACATTATCATCCCCGGTTATC
>CAJTWQ010000079.1 GCA_910579835.1 uncultured Ruminococcus sp. | reverse complement strand
GGCTCAGGAAAACACAACAACTGGTCTATTTCCACCGATACAGGCGCAAATCTTCTCTCCCCCGGCGAAACTCCCTACGAAAATGCACAGTTTCTGCTGTTCCTGACGGCTGTTATCAAAGCTGTTGACGATTATCAGGATCTTCTCCGTCTTTCCGTTGCCACCGCTGGAAACGATCACCGGCTTGGTGCAAACGAGGCTCCTCCGGCCGTTATCTCTATTTTCCTTGGTGACGAGCTTACAGAAGTACTTGAGGCAATCGAAAACGATACCCCGTATGCCGGCGGAAAAGCCGAAAGAATGCAGCTTGGAGTAAGCGTGCTTCCGCAGTTTAGAAAGGATACGACCGACCGCAACAGAACGTCTCCCTTTGCATTTACCGGCAACAAGTTTGAATTCCGCATGCTGGGTTCTTCAAACAGCATTTCATGTGCAAATATTCATCTTAACGCCGCTGTTGCGGAAGTTCTCAGACAGTTTGCTGATCAGCTTGAAAATGCCGACGATTTCAACACTGAACTCCATGCACTCATAAAGAAAACAATCACCGAGCACAAGAGAATTATTTTTAACGGAAACGGCTATGACGACGCATGGATCGCAGAGGCTGAAAAGAGAGGCCTGCTGAACATGAAAACAACTGCCGACTGTATGCCAAGGATCTGCGACAAGAAGAATGTTGATATGCTTACATCACACGGTATCTTCACCGAAGCAGAGATCAGCTCACGCTGTGATATTATGCTTGACAACTACATCAAGACAGTAAACATAGAAGCTATTACTATGATAGATATGGCAAGAAAAGAGATAATTCCTACCGTTGCAAGATTTGCTGCCGAGACCGCTTCCGCAGTTGCCGTTAAAAAGAGCGTTGCATCAGGAGCAGCCTGCGCTTATGAGACAAAGCTCGTAGCAGAGCTTTCCGATATAATTGATGCAATGGATACGTCCACAACAGAGCTTGAAGGAGCTGTCGAAGAACTTAAAGGCATTGGAGAGATAATTCCTGCTGCTGAGTTTGTACGTGACACGGTTCTTCCTGCTATGGAAAAACTGAGAGCGTCAGCTGATAAAGCCGAAACAGTCACATCCGCCGACTGCTGGCCTTTCCCCACATACGACAAGCTGCTTTTCGGCGTATGATACGATTCATGCTCCAGTGTGCATTCGTACGCTACTCTCTGCGGCGTAGCAAGCCTGCTTTCGCTCACATGAGCATTCCGGCGGCAGGTGGGAAAAGATAAAATAATACGGCATAATCCTCATTGAGGTTATGTATATATTCCACATTATATAAAATACTTATACTTTTATTTTTCCTCCCGAAAATCCGGGAGGATTTTTCTTGCCTATTTTAAAAAAGTATGATATAATATTTATTGTATCATTATATAATAGGGGGGATGAGAGTGTGAAGAAAATTTATTTCCTGATTACAGCTGTCTTTTGTACAGCTCTGCTCTCTGCCTGTGAAAAAAAGAAGTCTGAAACAATCTTGAATCCCGACGGTAAACTTGATAAATGTACGCTCCGATTTTCCTGGTGGGGCGGCGACGATCGTCACAAAGCAACTCTTGAAGCCATAGAACTTTGGAACACTATCCATCCGGAAATTGAAATTGTTCCGGAATACGGCGGCTGGGACGGCTGGACGGAAAAAGTATCCTCCCAAATAAGCGGCGGTACAGAACCCGATATCATGCAGATAAATTACGATTGGCTCGTCACCTTTTCTCCAGACGGAAACGGCTTCTATGACCTTAATAAACTTGATTCACAACTTGATTTTTCCAGCTTTGATAAGGAGGTTCTTTCTTTCGGCAAAGTAAATGGAAAACTCAACGCCGTTACAGTGTCTGTTACGGGACGAGGTCTTTTCTATAATGCAGATGTATACAGACGGATCGGTGCAGAATTTCCTCGCACATGGGATGAACTTATCGCCCTTGGCGATATATTCGACCGGGAAAATCTGTATCCCCTTGATCTTGATATACAATCGGGCGGAACGGCATGGTATCTGTCTATTGTATATGTTCAGCAAACAACCGGCAGAGAATTTATATCTATGAACGGAGAACTCGGCTTTACAGCTGAAGACATAAAATCTGCACTTGACTTCTATATAGAAATGGAAAATCATGGAGTAATACGCAATATACAGACAAGAACTGATGAGGACGGAAATGCCGCTCTCTATCAGTCTCCGGAGTTTATAGGCGGAAATGTTGCCGGAGTTCTGGAATGGGGAAGTTCTGTTGGCAAATATGAGTCTGTTCTTCTGGAAGGAACACTTCAGGCTGGACCGTTTCTTACTTCAGAAAATGGAAGAAGCGGCGGCTGGATGATAAAACCGTCCATGCTGTATGCTGTCTCAAAGCATACAAAATATCCTGACGAAGCTGCCGCCTTTATGGATTTCATGCTGAACAACAAAGACTGTGCCCGAATACTCGGAACTACCCGTGGAATACCAGCATCCGGATTTGCGGAAGAAAGTCTTGAACAAAACGGACTTCTTACCGGTCTTTCTCACGAGTGTGATTCAATGCTTGAAAAGCTTGATACCGTAACTATTAGTCCATATATGGAGCTTCCACGAATGAAAGAATTCTACAACACAGCTATTGAACAAGTATCGTACAATCTGTGCGATACGAAAACCGCAGCAGACGAAATGCATAACTCTATAACGAAATATCTAAGCAGATTCAAAGGAGAAAACGGATGAAACACCGTCGATATAAAAATCCTGTGGGAGTAAGTAAATATACCGGCTTGTTGCTTATCTCACCTTTTATAACCGGATTTCTGATATTTACACTCTACCCGTTTGTATGTTCTTTCGTAATTGGCATGACCGATCAGCACAGCATGGTAGTGTCGAAATTCGTTGGCTTTACAAACTATCGGACAATACTGAGCAGTGATGACTTCCGAAATGCAATGGGCGTTACCCTGAAATATGCTGCAATTCTCGTTCCTCTTAAACTGGCGGTCTCCCTGTTTACAGCGGTTCTGCTTAACCTGGAAATCAGAGGTATAGGCTTTTTCCGAACGTCATTCTATATCCCTTCTATTTTAGGTGCAAATCTTTCTGTGGCAGTCATGTGGCAGTACCTATTTACGTCCAATGGACTTGTTAATCAGTTTTTGGAACTTTTAGGTTTATCTCCCGTCAGTTGGTATGGAGATCCTGATGCTGCACTGTACATAATAATACTGCTGCGATTATGGGAATTCGGCTCGACCATGATTATTTTTTTAGCTGCCCTCCGCGATATACCCCGTGATATTCATGACGCCGCTAAAGTAGACGGATGCGGATGTATACGGTCATTTTTTATCATCACACTTCCCCAGATAAAGGGTGTAATCTTCGTAAATTTGATCCTTCAGACAATTTCTGCGCTTCAGGAATTCAATGCTCCCTATATAATTACAGGAGGCGGCCCTCTAAAAAGCACATATACCTTGGGAATGCTGATTTATGACGAGATGTTCAAATACGGTGAAACAGGATATGCCAACGCTGTTTCATGGATTCTTTTTGCTATTATCGTTTCTGCCGTGGGGCTAATGTATCTGATCACAGGCAGAAAGGAGCGCGGAAAAAAATGAAAAAAATTTCCGTTTATCTGCTTATGACGATTATTGCGGCAATAATGCTTTACCCACTGCTTTGGCTTTTGGGAGCATCATTTAAATCCAACAGCGAGATTTTCTCCTCGGTATGGTTTATTCCGAAAAGTATAGATTTAAGAATATGGAAAAATGCCTGGGAAACCGTCACCCCATATACAATGGGACATTATTTTCTTAATACCTTCATTATAATTATTCCCAAAACGTTTTTTTCAGTAATCTCCTCTGTACTGGTAGCATATGGATTTTCACGTTTCGATTTCCCGCTGAAACGCTTTTTCTCTGCACTGCTGGTAACAGGAATGCTCATGCCTGCCATTGTCAAAATAATGCCTTTGTATCTTTTATGGCGAAATATCGGATTTCTCGATACATATATTCCATTAGTATTTCCGTCTGTTCTGGCGGAGGAAAGTATGTTTGTATTTATACTTATCCGCTTTTTCAATTCCATTCCGCGTGAATTTGACGAAGCTGCACGGATAGACGGCTGCGGAACGCTGGCAACACTGTTTCGTGTGCTTCTCCCGTGCATAAAGCCCGCAGTAGTTTCGATTGCCGTATTTACATTTCTGTGGACGATGAACGATTTTCTGAATCCGCTTATATTTATACAGTCAGTAGAGAAATATCCTTTGTCTCTTTCCATAAGATTATCCGTTGACAGCACGGGACAAAACTATGAACAGTGTAAAATAATAGCAGTATCGGTTATCGGTCTAATACCGTCTGTAGCTGTTTTCGCACTTGCGCAGAAAAAATTTGTCAGCGGAATAACAGCAGGAGGTCTGTCAGGATGAACTATATTTCCCAGCTCAGCGAAGCCGTAAAACTCTACACAGAAAAAGTGATTCTGCCCTCGGATCCTCTTTATCCCCTATGGAATCGTGAAAACTTTATTTTCCGAAAACAGCCGAAATGGAACTATATTGACAGCTGCATGATAAATGCCGTACTTAATTTTTATGAACTGAACAGGGATGAAAGACTGCTGAATTTTGCGATCGGATTCACCTCCGCATATGTTGATGAAAACGGCGGCATTCCCACAATGAATCCCTCAGATTTTAATCTGGACAGCATCAACGGCGGAAAAAATATGCTTGCCCTTTACAGACTCACTGGTAATGAACGTTGGCTTAAAGCTGCCGATAAATTAGCGGATTTACTCGTCTCTCAGCCGAGACTTAAATGCGGAAACTTCTGGCATAAAGCAATATATCCCCGGCAAATCTGGCTTGACGGCTCGTACATGGCATTTCCATTTATGGCCGAATATGCCGGTATATCTGAAAACTCCGTCATTTGTGAGGATGCGCTTTCACAGCTGCGTACAATCCGCAGGCTTATGTGCGACAACAAAACCGGACTTTATTATCACGGCTATGACGAGACGCGGACCATGAAATGGGCAGATCCGAAAACAGGTCTTTCACATGAATTCTGGCTTCGTTCCATGGGGTGGCTATGTGCGTCAATGGCCGATCTCTGTGAAATACTGCCAAATAACCTCGAGATACCGAAAATGCTTTTTGAGCTTCTTAAAGCTTTGACGTCATATACCGCTCAAGACGGAACACTGCTCCAGCTCCCTGCGTATCCCGATCTTCCGGGAAATTACCCCGAAACAAGCGGAACCTTGCTTTTTGCCTATTCTGCGCTTAAACTGTATCGTCTGAGAAAAGCGAATAAAGAAATAAAAAATGCCGGTGAAAAAGCTCTCTCAGCAGTAATTGAAAAATATATCGTGTTTGAAAAAGATAGGATTCCCGTACTTAAAAACATCTGTCTTATGGCGGGACTTGACAATAATCGTATAGGCTCTGCAGAATACTATCTTTCTGAATCTGTAACAGAAAACGACGCCAAGGGCATTGCACCGCTTATAATGGCTTATACAGAGCTTATGAAAGGAGGCTGCATTTATGAATAAGTTTACAGGACACCTTACTACTGTGCTCAGACACCGCCATATGGTCATGCGCCACTGTATGAAGGCTGGACTTCTCCGCCGTGGTCTGCTACATGACCTTTCCAAATTCTCCCCGACTGAATTTATACCGGGTATACTATATTTTCAGGGAAATCGCAGCCCCAACGAAAAGGAACGTGAAATAAGCGGATATTCAAAAGCATGGATGCATCACAAAGGACGCAACCGCCACCATTTTGAATATTGGACAGACTACAGTCCAGTTACAAGGCAGTTAGAACCTGTTCGTATGCCTGATATTTTTATTTATGAAATGTTCTGCGACCGTGTGGCGGCATCAAAAATTTACAATGGAGACAGTTATACTGATGATATGCCGCTGCAATATTTTCTCCATGCAAAACAGAAAAGAATTATTGAGAAGCATACATCTGACAAGCTGGAATTTCTGTTGCGTCTCCTTGCCGAAAAGGGTGAAGAAGCAGCATTCCGGTATATAAGATATGATTTAAGAAAAAGACGCCGATAATCCACGGCGTCTTTGGCTTTTAAGAAGATTTGATTTATAAAAAAACACTTTACCTTTGGATATAGAATCCTCTTATTACCATTTGACCGTTGATTGCAAACATGTTGCAAACGCCAAAATGAAGTTGAACGCTATTTTTGTGACTAAAGCGTTTTCATATAGTCTTTACTCGTTATGATAAACTTGATATTATTTTTCTTGCTGTCGTTTTGTCTGCTATCATTTTGGACTCCGTTTTTATGTAAACACGCTCTAATAGAATTTATACAGATATAAATAATTGTAATCTCTGAGAATAGAGTTTGGTTATACCG
>CAJTWQ010000078.1 GCA_910579835.1 uncultured Ruminococcus sp. | reverse complement strand
ATATCCTCATGTTCGCTGCACTGCTCCAATGTAAGTCCGGTATATCCGATGATATATGCTTTTGCGGCAGGCAGCAGGGCTTTTTCAATAATATCATCGCTGTCGCTGTCAGAAATGCCGCAGTAGTCTTTTACTATCTGCGGCGTAAGCTCACTTATTTTCATGATGCGGCTTTCTGAACGAGTAAGGCAAGCTTCTGTTCGTCGGTGATGCGGCTGTCGAACTCAAACCATGAGATAACGCCTAAAGCGTGCTGATCGGCATATTTTTCACGAAGAATCTGAATAGAGATATTCTCACGGAAATTAACGGAAAGTCCGCTGTAGTCCCCGTAAAGAACCGATTTTGCACCGGCAGCCGCTTTCGGCATATTATCGGAGAGGTATACAGGCTTTCCGAGAAGTGTGAACGGAAATGCCTTTGATGAATCCGGTTCAATGAGAGGTCTGCCGTTTGTGTCTTTAAGGAGCTTTATCTGAGTGAATGTATCGTTGTTCATTGTCCAGCAGGCATTCTTTTGATATACCTGTTTTACGGCGCTCTGGAGCTGTACAAGCTCATCAAAAGTGATTTTTGCTGCATTAGCCGCTGTGATCGTATTGGAGCAGTTAAGCACGCCCTGTGCGGCGCTGTTTCCTGTTCCTTTGAGAAGTTCACCCTCGATAAACTCAGCGATCTTCTCAGCCATTTTTCTGATAACAAAATCAACAATGTTTACCTGAGCGTTATTTTCAACGCTTCTGCCAACAAGCGTCAGCGCACCCACGAGGAATCCGCCCAGATCAGCGGAATCAAACTTTCCGCTGTCAGCAGTGATCGTTGAAAATTCCGTGGAGTAGCCCACGGTAATATCATGAGTGCTGTTTGCCTTTGTCCATTTGGGGATTTTCAGTGTTCCCTTAACGTGATATACGTCCGCTCCGGCGAGAAGCGGACAGAGATCCACAACGGCGTCAATAATGCGGCTGGCGATAGTTTCCGGGATAACAGCTCCGTTATTGCCCATTGTGACATTCTGCTCTCCGGCTCTCATTTCCTGCGTTCTGCCGAGGATAAAGTCCTCGAAAGCTCTTTCTTCAAGTTCTTTTTTTGAGACGGAATTATCCGCCATAGGCGCATGGAAATCAGCAATTCCTTTGGCTCTTTCCTCTGCTTTTATCGTTGCGTCAAGAGACTTGATCTCGTTCTCAATGCGGTCAAATTCCTTTGTTTCATCTTCACTGAACGCTCTCTCCTCGGTTTTTACCTTGTCAAGCATTGCCTGAAGCTGCGCCTTTAAAGCGGCTCTTTTTTCAATAAGTTTTTTCATAATTTTTTTATCCTTTCTTCATATTTGGCGTAATCGGGTTTATTTTCGTATAATATATGCAGCTCCGGAGCAACATCAAGGGCTCGCTGTTCAATGTCAACAGCTTCGTCAGCACGATATTCCACGGAGGTTGCGGCATAGTAGGGGACTTTATCCTTAATAAGCGAGATATGGTCAAGCATAAGACTTTTGACGTGTCTTATCGGAAGTTCATCTTCCCCACGGCTTTCCATTTCGTCACCCACATTGTACATACCAAAGCTCCAGCCTCTCAGCTTTCCTTTCCGGGCAATCTCGATAACAGTCTTGTCCGTGATAAGCACATCAGCGTGAAGTCCGATAGCGTCCTCACGGAGCGTTAGGCTGTTGTCAGACGTTCTCGCATAGACATGACCGGCATCGTGATCGAGCTGGACGGTGACGTCTCCGCTTTTACGGATAGCCTCGTCAAAAGCCCTCTCCTCGATAGTTTCAAGGACTTTTCCTCTCGGCGTTACAACCGGTCTGGACAGCTTCCCCGTAACGTTGACATAGCCGCTTATATGCAGTCCGTCTGCTCTTACTTCTATTTTCATTTTTCAGCTCCTTTCGATAGAATTTATTAAAAATCACTTGACAAAAAATGATTTTATAATTATAATATAATTATGGAATTAATTAAATTTGAATGGGATGAAAACAAGAACGAAATAAATAAAAAGAAACATAAGATTTCGTTTGACGAAGCAAAAACTGTTTTTTATGATGATAACGCTCTGTTAATAGACGATCCCGAGCATTCTGAACAGGAGGAACGATTTATTATTCTCGGCACAAGCTCAAAAGCTAATTTACTGGTCGTCTGTCACTGCTATCGTCAATCTGAAACGGTTATCAGAATTATTTCTGCAAGAAAAGCAACCAAAACAGAAACAAATCAATATTTTGAACTTATGTGAGGTGTGAGATTATGAGAGAAGAATATGATTTTTCAAAAGCTAAGAAAAACCCATATGCAAAAAAACTGAAACAGCAGATAACTATCAATATTGATGTTGAAGTAATTGATTTTTTTAAACGTATGTCGTCAACATCAGGAATCCCATATCAGACGCTTATCAACCTTTATCTGTCTGACTGTGCAAATCAAAACAGAAAGATCAATATATCGTGGACTTAATCCTCATCTTCCCTGCTGCGGCAGGGAATTTTTTTACTTAGATTTGTAATATTACCTGTATTCGGCGTAAAGATTTCCATTGTCTCAGGATTAAGAAGAACGTCGCCAAGACCGAGAGTAACAAAATTGAATCCGATTGGATCGTAGTCCTCAGCCTGCCGAACCTCATCCACCTGCAAGAAACGATTCCGGACAGCTATTTCATACGCCTGATAGCGTTCAAGGATGCTTCCTCTTGTCAGCTCCTTTGTGTCGAACGCCCAGTAATATCCGTCCTGTTTTTCACTTTCGAGGAGCAGACAGCGGTCAAGCTCCGTCTCGATCTGATTGAGAAAATTAATCACAACGGAAGTAAATTCACGCTTATCCGCCTCGGATGCACCGCCGTCAATGATAGTGTGCGGAAAGCCGAACAGCTTGCATATCTCCACGCTGTTGACCCTTTTATTTTCATTCATCTGCAATTCCGCCGCCGTTGAGGAAATTGCTTCAAACTCTATTCCCTCGTTGAGAACGATAATTTTCTTTGACGAATCAGAATTGCCGTAAACTTCCGGATATGCCTCTTTGATATTGTCAACAGACTCTTTCGAGAGCTTTGTTTTTGCTTTCAGAAAACCAGGCTTGCATCCGCCGTTAGCGCTCATCATTTTTTCAAGTTTGAGCGAATTGTACGCCGCTGAGAGAATTTTGCTGTTGTCAGCCTGCAAGGGGATATTCGTGAAGCCGTCCTTAGTTCTCCTCAGAAGCTTCATGAACTGGAAATCATAAAATTTCCGCTCGTTTACATGGACCGTAAAAGCCTTGAATATCGGATCGTTATTCGTCATTATGCTGATATTGCGGCAGTCAACGTAATGCAGACTTCTGACGCTGATTCCGTCGCTGTTTACAAATATCCATGCTCCACGTCCGAGAAAATAATCCATTGTGACGGCTTTCCACATATCCACCGTTGACAGTGTATCGCCGGTGTCTCTGTTGAGAAGCTCAATGCGCCTATCGTCTATTATCTCACGGACGGTTCCGTCGGCTTTATGGTAGAGCTTTATCGGAAGCCTTGAAACCGTATCGCCGATCTTGCTCACGCAGGCAGAGACAGTGGGAATCTCCATTGCCTGAGAGCGTGATAACTGTTCGTTTGAATCGAAGAATGTCAGAATAGCCGAATCTGATGTATCGGCTCTGATCTCCTGTTTTCTCTTTCTGAAAAGTCCTATAATTCTCACTCCCATATCTTCTGACAGCCGAAATCGCTTCCGTCGCTGTCCAGTTCGTTTACTTGCAGCAGATATATAGCATTTATCAGCGATACTACCATATCTACCTTGCCGCTGGATTTTTTCTTGTTTACATATTTGTTGAGGTTGGTATCTTCTGTGCATCGTGCATTCTGAAAGTTGATTTCAAGCATCCTGTTTTCAAAGTATCGGAATTTTTTGCTGAGAATGTGTTCTTTAAGCAGTTTTGTTGGTCTGTGAAGTATACTTGAATGCTGCCTTATCTCTACGCACTCAATGGGATTATCGCCGCTTTCAAGCTTCTGTACTGTCGAGATTGCATTGTAGCGGTCAAATCCGAGCTGTGCTATCTCAACTCCGTACTCCTCCGGAAGAGACTGTATGAATCTCTCTACAAATCCGTAATCAATTACTTCGTCACCGCAGGAAAAACAATCGCCTGCATCTGTTAATTTCTGATAATTGACTTTCTCACGCTGTGTCTTGATTTCCTTGTTATCCTCCGGAAAAAATCCCCAAACCTGCGCATATATCCGTCCCTCAAACAGCGTAACCATTGCAACTGACGTATTATCATCTGACTGAGAAAGATCAAGCCCGATATATACCCTTTTGCCCCTCCAAAACTCCTTGTCCCTGACAATTGCGCACTGCTTTACTTTGGTTATCTCCACATATCCCTCGACGCCAAGACTTTTGTAGAGAATGTTCATGTGCTTGCAGAGAAAATTTTCACGCTTGTTCTCGTATAGGACAGCCTGACGTCTCTTTTTTACAAGATTATCAAACATATGAATATGAGCGTATGCCGCAGGATTCGACTGATACAAGGCGGTATCATCCGTCTGCCACAAATCTCCCGTTTTGTATTTGTCGTCAGGTTCATACAGGAGAGCGAATACTCTCTCATCCTCCAGCAGTCCGTCGAGTGATTTCTTTGCAATGTCGATTTCGTCTATCATTGCATTGTTGTCGTTGGGGTACTGCGTTGAAATAATTATTCCAAGCTTTTCTTTCATAAAGATCTGCGATGATCGCATGGCCTCGATCGGGTAATTATCCATAGCTCCGCTTTCGTCGGCAAGGAACATATTCGCAAGCTTACCGTCCATTCTGTCCTGTGAGTAGGCAAGTGGAGTGTATTCTGATTCTGTCAGCTTACAGCGTATTTCTTTTCTGAGTATTTTAAAAATTTTATCATCCGCAAGACAGGGACTGCTTTTGATTATCTTTTTTATAGCGATCTGCAATTCGCTTGAAAGCGACAGATCGGGGGCAACTGAGAAGAATCGGCTGAATTTTGGTTCTGTCAAAAGTCCGATAATAAAAATGACCGCCGATGTGAACGTTTTAAAGTTCTTTCGTGCGATCTCCAAAAGCCCTGTGACGTAATACCGGGTGTTGTCTGTTCTGTTCCTTGTGCAGTACAGAGCGTAGATAAAGAATACTGCGTAATCCTCCAGTCCCTCATACATTGTCACATGAATATCGGGATGTATCATCAGTTTCAGCAGCTTTGTTATTCTCCTGAACTGTTTTTCGTCAATGTAAGCCGCTTCATTTTTATTATCTGCAATTTCCGCCCACAATTTTGCCTGTTTTTTTACATAGACGCCCACAAAATTATTGTCCGGGTCAGCCGCCCACACGGCATATTTATAAGCACGGCTGCTTCTAATCATCGGACATCAGAGCCTTTATCAGCGGATTTTCCTCTTTCGTTTGAGTGTTGATATTGGCAAGTTTCGCCCGTGACTGAGGAGACAGACTGAGTTCGTTGCAGTACCGAAAAAATGCCTTTGTGTACTTTTCCTTGACTGCAACCAGAGCCGGATCAAGCAAATCGGATTCGTTTATTTTCTTCTCGATAGTCTGCATTCTGTCAATGCAGATACTGCACTCGGTCAGCACGTAAATATCAAGATTTCCGAGAATTCCACTCGCTTCAAGATTGGTCAGGATATATCGGAATATCTTTTTCTGAGGTGTGGTCAGGTACGAAGGGGGCTTTAATTTATCGGATTCACCTTTGAGCTTTGTTTCATTGTCAATACGATTTTTTATTTCTTCTGACGTGAAGTGCCCGACTGTTGTTGCCGCTGCTTTTGTAGGTCTTGCCACATTCTCACCTCCTTGGGGACGGCAAAATCTCATTTTTGGAATATTTCATACACAGAGGGGGGCGTCGTTGGATTACAACTTAAATTTTTTTGAAAATTCCCCCTCGGGGGGATGCATCTCAACAACTTTTCTGCCGAAATTTGGCCTTTTTCTGCCATTTCATGATGCATACGGCAAAGTGTTATGAGATTTCCGTTATCAAGACGCTGTTCATAGTTTGTTCTGAGTGATCTGATATGATGTACGGACAGATCCTCATTGTTGAGTCGCCGGACAGTTCCCGGAAGATTATTCAGGCAGGCACAGCAAAGATATCTGTCGCGCTTCATGATCTCAGTTCGCTTCATTTTCCAGTCATACGACCAGCGAAAAATATCTTCTCTGCCGCTTCTCTTTATGTCTCTGTATACCGATATTGCTTTTTTGTCGCATATGTACCGCTTATCGTGGATTTTTCCACAGTTTTTGCAGGCTTTTTTCATTATCTTCACCGTCCTTTCTTAGGATAACAGAAGCACCGCTCCTGTTGGAACGGTGCTCTGTGGATATTTTTCTATGATATTATTATAGCATGATTCATTAGGCAAAACAAGGCAAAAGT
>CAJTWQ010000077.1 GCA_910579835.1 uncultured Ruminococcus sp. | reverse complement strand
CAGCGGAAAAACAAGGGCTTTTGTAAAGATTCAGGACGGATGCAATCAGTTTTGTTCTTACTGCATTATACCGTATGCACGTGGGCGGTGCAGGAGTAAGCCTATGGAGTCGCTTATAAAAGAGGCAAAGTTGCTTGCAGAATCGGGTCACAGAGAAATTGTACTTGTTGGAATTAATCTTGCTTTTTACGGTCAGGAATATGGCTTGCGTCTTGTTGACGCTGTTGAGGAGTGCTGTAAAATAGACGGTATTGATCGTGTGAGACTTGGTTCACTTGAACCTGAAATAATTTCTAATGACGATCTAATGAGACTTTCACGCCTGTCAAAATTTTGTCCGCAGTTTCATCTTTCTCTGCAAAGCGGAAGCGATTCTGTTTTAAAACGAATGAACAGGCGGTATACTTCGGATGAATACTTTCAGCTTGTCTCCCGTATAAGAAAAATTTTTCCAAATGCTGCATTTACTACAGATATTATGGTGGGATTTCCGCAGGAAACCGAGGCGGAATTTTATGAGTCCCTTGATTTTGCAGAAAAAGTAGGATTTGCAAAAATTCATGTATTTCAGTATTCTCCCAGGAAAGGCACTCCTGCTGCGAAAATGGCGCAGCATCCGAAGTTTGTCAAGGAGCAGAGAGCCGACCGTATGAAAGCCTTGAGTGCAGAGCTTCAGCGGAAATATCTTAAAACTCTTGTAGGAAAAACTGTTCCCGTGCTGTTTGAACGCGAAAACTGTGCAGATTATCACCAGGGGTACGCTCCGGATTATTCTTTAATAAAAATTTCACGAAAAAAATCAAAAAAAAGTTTGCGTAATTTCATATTTTATGTTACAATAGAAGAGGCGCATAGCGACTATTGCTTCGGCACGATCGCAGAGCCGTACACTAAAGTATAATATTGCTTTCCGCATACCTTTGGCAGAAGAAAGCAGAGAAGGAGATCTGAAAAATGTCCGTATACAGAATTTATGCAGAAAAAAAACCGGAATTCGCTGTTGAGGCACGTTCCGTAATGAACGACGTGAACACAGCTCTTCGTCTTAACCTGACGAATCTCAGAATTCTTAACAGATATGACGCCGACAGGCTCAGTGAGGAGGATTTCAGCGCCGCCGTTGATACTGTTTTTTCCGAGCCTGCCGTTGACGTGGTATATGACGAAATGCCGTCTGTTGGTGAAAACGACAGAGTGTTTGCCGTTGAGTATCTGCCCGGTCAGTTTGACCAGAGAGCCGACAGCTGCGAGCAGTGCATCCAGATTCTCAGACAGGGAGAAAGATGCCGTGTGAGAAATGCCCGCGTATATATTGTTTCAGGTCATCTCACGGATGAGGAATTCAGCAGACTGAAATCATACATAATAAACCCGGTGGAAAGCCGTGAGGCGTCTCTTGAAAAGGTAAAGTCTCTTGATACAAATTATGATATTCCCGAAACGGTTGAGGAGCTTGAAGGATTCATTAATCTTAACGCTTTCGGACTTCATGCCTTTGTGGACAAGTTCGGTCTTGCAATGGATTATGATGATATAAAGTTTTGTCAGGATTATTTCCGGAACGAGGAAAAACGAAATCCCACTATTACGGAAATTCGGATGATTGACACATACTGGTCGGATCACTGCCGTCATACTACTTTTCTTACAAATGTTGAAAATGTTGACATAAAGACGCCCTATATAAAAGATACTTACCATATGTATCTTAATGTCCGTGAGGAACTGGGCAGAAGCGACCGCCCTGTTACTCTTATGGATATAGGAACACTTGCCGCAAAGAAACTGAAAGCAGACGGTTTGCTGCCTGATTTGGATGAGAGCGAGGAGATAAACGCCTGCTCAGTTAAAATCAAGGTGGATATTGACGGCGAGCTTGAGGACTGGATCCTCATGTTCAAGAATGAGACACACAATCACCCTACAGAGATAGAGCCTTTCGGCGGAGCCGCAACATGTCTCGGTGGAGCTATCCGTGATCCTCTGTCAGGACGTTCCTACGTTTATCAGGCAATGCGTGTGACTGGCGCGGCTAATCCTCTTGTTCCGGTTGAAGATACCATTGCCGGTAAGCTGCCGCAGAGGAAGATCACAGTAGGCGCTGCTAACGGATACAGCTCCTATGGAAACCAGATAGGTCTTGCTACCGGTCATGTGGCGGAGGTGTATCATCCCGGATATGTTGCAAAGAGAATGGAGATAGGCGCAGTTTTAGGCGCAGCTCCGGCTGAAAATATCAGACGTGAAAGGCCTGTTCCCGGTGATATTGTAATTCTTCTCGGCGGAAAAACAGGACGCGACGGCTGCGGAGGAGCTACAGGTTCTTCCAAATCACATACGCTGGAATCACTGGAGCACTGCGGCGCGGAAGTCCAGAAAGGCAATCCGCCGGAGGAAAGAAAGCTCCAGAGATTATTCCGCAATCCAGAAGTTACAAGAATGATAAAGCGCTGCAACGATTTTGGCGCAGGCGGAGTTTCTGTTGCTATCGGTGAGCTTACGGACGGACTTGTTATCAATCTTAATGCTGTTCCGAAAAAGTACGAAGGGCTTGACGGTACGGAGATCGCTATTTCCGAATCGCAGGAGAGAATGGCTGTAGTTATTGCTCCCGAAGATCTTGACAGATTCATGGAGGAGGCTGCCAGAGAAAATCTTGAAGCAACTCTTGTTGCGGACGTTGTTGAAGAACCTCGCCTTAAAATGGTATGGAACGGAAACACTATAGTTGACCTTTCCCGTGAGTTCCTGAATTCCAACGGAGCGCCTAAATTTACAGATATTGAAATTGAAGCGCCCTCTTCCGGAGCTCAGGTGGAAATCACTGACTGCGCAGATTCATGGACGGAACTTATGTCTAATCTTAACGTGTGTTCACAAAAAGGTTTGATTGAGAAATTTGATTCTACTATTGGCGCCGGAACGGTGCTTATGCCTTTTGGCGGCGTTTACCAAATGACGCCCTCTCAGGCAATGGCGTCGAAGATCCCCGTACTTACAGGCGAAACAAAGACCTGTTCTCTTATGGGATGGGGGTATAATCCTGATATATCCGAAAAGAGTCCTTATCATGGTGCAATGCTTGCCGTTGTTGAATCTATCGCCAAGGTTGTCGCAGCCGGAGGTACTTATAAAAAGTGCTGGCTGACTTTCCAGGAATACTTTGAGAGAACTCAGAATGACTCAAGACGTTGGGGCAAGCCTATGGCAGCTCTGCTCGGTGCTTTTAGGGCGCAGTTGGAAATGGGATGCGGCTCTATCGGCGGAAAGGACTCCATGTCCGGTACGTTTGAGAATATCGACGTTCCTCCTACTCTTGTTTCCTTTGCAGTTTCCACGGCTATGGCTGATAAGATAGTTTCTACGGAATTTAAGGGCGCAGGAAATACGGTCATCATGATAACTCCCGAATATGACGAAAATGGCTTACCGAAATTTGACAGTGTTAAGTCTTGTTTTGACAAGGTTGAAAAGATCATTGCCGATGGCAGAGCCAATGCTGTCTGGACTATCGGTTATGGCGGAGCTGCTGAGGGTATCGCAAAGATGTGCTTCGGCAACAAAATCGGATTTGCTTTTGATATTCGTCTTACAGGCGAGCAGTTGTTCAGACCATGCTATGGTTCGTTTATTATCGAACTTAACGGCGGTGCACAGAAAGACGAGTTTGTTATCGGAAAGACTATTGAGGAATATAAAATTCGCTGCATTGATTATACCGTAAATCTTGATAATATCCAGCGGGTATGGGAGGGCAGGCTTGAACCTGTATTCCCGTGCAGAATAAAGACCACAGACGTTACTCCCGAGGTTTATTCTCATTCCGACAGACTGCATCTTACAGCTTCTATCAAGGCGGCGCAGCCGAGAGTGCTTATTCCTGTATTCCCGGGTACAAACTGCGAATACGACACGGCAAGGGCGTTTGAGAGAGCCGGAGCGGTTCCGGAGACTGTTGTTATCAGAAATCTCTCCGCTGAAGCTATCGAGGAATCTGTAAATTACTTTGAGAGAGCCATAAGAAAATCGCAGATCATTATGATTCCCGGCGGATTCAGCGGCGGTGACGAGCCGGAGGGGAGCGGCAAGTTCATTACGGCGTTTTTCCGTAATCCAAAGATAAAGGATGCCGTTCACGACCTTCTCAAAAACAGAGACGGTCTGATGCTCGGTATCTGTAATGGTTTTCAGGCGCTTATCAAGCTCGGTCTTGTGCCTTATGGTGAAATCGTTGATATGACCGAAGAATCACCTACTTTGACTTTTAATACTATTGCGCGTCATCAGTCTATGATGGTTACTACGAGAATTGCTTCAAATAAAAGTCCGTGGCTGTACGGCTGTGAGGTGGGGGATATTCACACAATTCCGATTTCTCACGGCGAGGGACGTTTTGTCGCTCCGGCAAGCCTTATCCAACAGATGGCTAATAATGGGCAGATTGCAACTCAGTATGTTGACCTGAGCGGCACGCCGACTATGGATATACGCTATAATCCTAATACTTCGGTGGAGGCCATCGAGGGAATTACATCTCCTGACGGACGTGTTTTCGGTAAAATGGGACACAGCGAGCGTATGGGCAGATATATAGGAAAAAATGTTCCCGGTGAAAAGGATCAGAAAATCTTTGAAAGCGGTGTGGCTTACTTTAAATAATGTGAAAATTATCCCGGCAGATCAGTCTGTCGGGATTTATTTTATCTTTTTAAAGTTAAAATATAAAAATATATAAATAGTTCGTCTTTTTAGCCTTTTAAAATCACTTATATATAGAAAGCGCTTTCAAAAATATTTATAAGGAGATTTAAAATGAAAAAATTATTAGCAATTTTGGCATCAGTAACGGTGCTGTTGTGTTCAGTCGGTTGTCAGGAGAAAAAAACATCGGATGTATCAAAGGATTCATCGGAGGTTTCGATTGAAAAAGAAGATTCTGTCGAAAAACTGAAAAACCATATGACAGAGACGGAATTAAGCCGTGTTAAGGTCAGAGAACTTACGCTTCTGAATGATGAAGAGGAAGAAGAGGAGGAAAGACACGTTCAGGTATTTATCGGCACGAAAGAAGACCTGCGTCAGAATCTCGAAGAATTAAAGGAATATATGTCTGATGAAGAGTATAATGATGCTATTGCAAGCTGCGACCAGCTTGACAGTGATTACAGGTATATTGATACAGCGCTGGTTAACGGAAGACATACTATGCATTTTATTCCTACATCTCTTGATTACGATGGCGGTGAGCTGAAATTATGCGTTTCAGGTGAAGAACATGATGAAGAAGTTGAATTTAAAAATTTCGACGAATTAAAAGCTTATATTAAGGAGAACCTTCTTGCGAATACTTTTTATGGTGAAAGTGCACGCATCAAAATATATGAGGATGTTATAGCGTTATGGCAGAGCGTTATTGACGGAACATATGAAGAAATCACCAAATCAGAGGCCGAAAAAGCTGTTGCCGAATATGATAATTCCATTTTTCATTTATATAATGAGTCTTTTAATGGAGATTATAAAGACAAGTGGGAATATAATCGCAGTGAGATAGAAGAAATTAAGGATTCTGTAAGGGAAATTTCCATTTATGACGAGGAGTTGGATACGGAATTTTTTGTTCATGTAACGCTTCCACCGAATTTCGACGAGAAAAAAACATATCCTGCATTTGTATTTTCTGACGGAGTATGGCGTTTTGGTAATGTTCCATCAATAAGAAAGCTGATGGAGAATGGTGAAATAGAGGATGTTATTTTAATTACTTTAGGTTATAATTATAATTTTGACGGCACCAGCGACCAAGTGCGCTCATACTATATGTATGAGAACCGGGACAAGTACACGGATTTCATTGTTGATAATCTGATGCCCTATCTTGATGAACAATACAGTATAGATTACGATAAGTCTGGTTTTTACGGTCATTCGGCAGGAGGAGTGCTGTCTCATTACGGTGTTTTCAACTCTGATAAGTATGAAAATCAGCCTTTTAAAAAATATATTATAGGAAGTCCTGCGTTGTGGAACCTTCATCGTATTAATGAGGATATAGAACCCGATGCAGTTTATACAGATTATGGTTTTTGGGATAGGAATGACAAGCTTGACAAGGAGATTTTTATCTGTGCGGGAGAAAATGAGGATCCAGAATATGAGAAATACTACGATGATTACCCGACAACATTGGAGGGAGTTGAATTATTGAAAAAGCGTTTAGAAGATCATGAAGCTGTTTGCAAGTGCAAAATATACGAAAATTCTGGGCACTGGCAGTTTATACCCGATATGTTTATGGAATTTTTCAGAGAAAACTACGCAAAATAATATAATATTGCAGATTCTCTCAGGGTATTTCTGAGAGAATCTGCATTTATGTTGGCGTTTTTTGATAAAATTAATCAAAATAAGTTAATAACTATCTACTTGACAAAAAGAGAGAGAGGTGGTATAATAAACAAGTCGCCTCGGGAGAGAG
>CAJTWQ010000076.1 GCA_910579835.1 uncultured Ruminococcus sp. | reverse complement strand
CCCGTCATTATCTATCCTGTGAACCGGATAATCAAACCAGACGTTAACGGGAGCAAACTTCGGAAACTCTCTGAGAGTAGCTTCAATCCTCCACGCCGTTCGTGATTGCAGTTTCTTTTTCGCCGCTTCAATTTCTTCCGCAATGTGATTGCATGTATTTGACTGTAGATTATCCCTGACAGTTTTCATTATCTGAACAGGAGATAGCCGGTCATCATCCGATAAGAACATATCCTTATTGAATCGGCACAGCCATTTGTACGCTATATCGCAAGTGATATTATTCTCTTCTGCCGTGCGGAGATTATCGTTGATTTCAAGTTCTATAAGGTCGAGGAGAGCGTCCGGATCACGGGCGAATACTCCTGAGCCTGACGCTCTGTCCATGCTCCTTTTGCCGCCCTGAGAGCCTTTTGAGTGATGATGGCAATAGATAACAGCGCAGCCAAGTTCATTACAGACCTTATCGAACTGATTACAGAATGCCGCCATCTGATCAGCCGAGTTTTCGTCGCCTGTTATGACCTTGTATATAGGGTCGATTATAACAGCCGCATAATTCTTTTTTGAAGCGCGTCTGATAAGTTTCGGAGCAAGCTTGTCCATTGGAACGCTGCGCCCTCTCAGATTCCATATATCAATGTTTTTCAGATTCTGCGGCGTAATACCAAGCGAATCGTAAACGTCCCTGAAACGGTGTAAACAGCTTGCACGGTCAAGCTCAAGATTAACATACATCACACGTCCCTGCGAGCATTGAAAACCAAGCCACT
This sequence comes from uncultured Ruminococcus sp., assembly GCA_910579835.1. Taxonomy (GTDB): domain Bacteria; phylum Bacillota; class Clostridia; order Oscillospirales; family Ruminococcaceae; genus Ruminococcus. Next base: position 5,808 of record CAJTWQ010000076.1, on the reverse strand, counting down.
TTGTACCTTCCGCAAGCGCAACGGACAGTTCAATAAGAGCATAGGACTTTCCTGCTTTTGACGGACCTGCAATAAGCATTTTATGTCCCTGTCTCAGAACTCCGTCAATAAGCGGCGGTGACAACTCCGGCATATTATCCCACAGGCTGCCTATATTTTCAATATCAGGAAGATCGTCGTTTATTCCCTCTATACACTCTTTCCATTCATCCCATGAAGTCTTGCCTATATTTGTATCAATAATGAACTGCTTTTTTCCTGCGCGCTCAACTCCGGGAATACGGCTTAAACGTGAGGGATTACGATTATTCTGATCGAGAGTGAGACCGTTTTTCTTACAAATATTATAAAGAAAATCGACACGTTTACGGTATTCGTCGCTGTTCGGAGCGTCAATGCGTACAATTGCATGAATGGACTTTCCGCCGCTGTACATGAGCACAGCTACAGGCAATTCAAGCTCTCTGATAACAGCGTTCTGCTTGTCAAGCTCCATAGCGTCAGCTTCTACAAGAGCGTATCTGAAATCGGTAACATTGGCATTTTTAATTCCTTTTCCGTCAAGAGGATTGAATCTTATCCACGCTCCTGCATCTTTGTCATAGTCGCCGAAAACCGCTCCGATATCGCCGTCGCACATCGAAAGCTCCTGAAGAAGCTCTCCTGCGGTTCGGTCATATCCTCCCTTGTCCGCAGGAGTGTATTTCCCTTTATCGTTTTTAAATGAGCGGAAATTGTAGCCCACATTTTCGGACGGTTCAAAAAGCGTTTCCAGATACATCGTTATTTCTTTTACGGGATCCCAGTTTGCAGGCTCTTTGATCTCACGTCCCTCTATCCAGTTGCAGTCAACTATAACGCCGTCCGACTTTGCGCCGATCTCGCTGTCCCAGTCAAGTTCATAGCTCTCACGCTCAGGCGAGTAACCGTTTTCAAAAGCCATCTGATATATCGTTCCTGCCGTTACGGGAGAAGTGTTTCCGTGAAAAGAACGCCACTTCTTTTCACATTCGCCATGATGATATCGTGCGGTATCTCTTGCAGACCATTCGTCCCATACATTCACTTCATAATTTTCATGTTTCAGAGCCATGCCAACGTTTATCCATTCCTGATAATCGCAGGCGGCAGGGTCTATGTATTCAAGAGCTTCTCTTAAATTTCTCTCCATTTATTTCTCCTCGTATAATATATTTTAGGGCGATTTAACGAGAACCCTTGTTATTCCGGAACATATTCTTTTGGCACAACATTTGCAGGAACTTTCCAGCCGCTTGCAGCGATCCGGGAAATCATTTTTCTTGCCTGTTCAAAAGTCCATGCCCCTACGTGCTGAAAGTCGTACATTTCAAGCCTACGTATTTGTTTCGGGGTCGCAAGTCCCTCTATACGACGTTTTTCAAGTCTGTCAAGTATCATTTTCGCCTTGCCTGCATTGTCTATCTCATCAGGAAGAATACCGAGCTTTTCAAGGGTCTCTTTCTGCTTTTTGGTAGGCGGAGACATTTCCCAGCCGAATGACGGAACGTATGATGACAAGTCCTCGGCTTGTATTGAAAGCTCGAACTGCAAAGGGTCAACAAGCTTTTTCTTGCGCTTTCTCATTTCTGCAAGCTGTTTTGCAAGAGCTTGTTCACGTTCGGCAACAACGTCGTCGGCAGCAGCTTTTTCCGCTCCTTCTAAATCTACCGGGCATCCGGCATCAGCGATTTTTTCAGTCATTTTCTTTGCGACTTCTTCATTTTCAGCGATAAGACAAGCAGGTCTGCAAAGCTCGTGACGTTCTGTATGCCAAAGAAAATCAAGCAGCAGAAGTTCCGTTTTTCCCTCGCAAAGGCGAGTACCTCTTCCGACCATCTGACTGTAAAGACTGCGGACTTTAGTCGGTCTCAAAACGACAACACAGTTCACAGACGGACAGTCCCAGCCCTCAGTCAGCAGCATGGAATTACAGAGAACATTGTATTTTCCCTTGTCAAAATCTTCAAGAATTTCTGTTCTGTCGGAACTTTCGCCGTTTACCTCTGTTGCCGTGAAACCTGCCTGATTCAATATGTCACGAAACTTCTGAGAGGTCTTTACAAGCGGTAAAAAGACTACTGTTTTGCGATTTAGACAGTAAGTTTTCATTTCTTCTGCTATTTGATACAGATACGGATCAAGAGCCGTATCAATATCGGAAACTTTAAAATCTCCTGCTTGAACCGAAACTCCTGTAAAGTCTATTTGAAGCGGAATCGTAACGGCTTTAATCGGAGAAAGATATCCCTCCCTGATAGCTTTCGGCAAGGTGTATTCGTAAGCAAGAGACTGAAACACCTTGCCGAGATTCTTCATATCGCCTCTGTCGGGAGTTGCGGTAACTCCCAGAACAGCGGCATTTGCAAAGTGGTCAAGTATTCGTGTGTAGCTGTCTGAAACAGCGTGATGAGCTTCGTCAATGATTATTACATCAAAATAGTTAGGAGAAAAATTGTTTAGTCTTTTTTCACGCATAAGCGTCTGAACCGAGCCTACTGTTATCCGGTACCATGAATCAAGGCAGGTCTCGTCAGCCTTTTCAACAGCGCATTTCAGCCCGCAGGCTTTTTCAATTTTATCGGAAGCCTGCGAAAGCAACTCACCGCGATGTGCAAGAATAAGTACTCTTTTCCCATTACGGACGCATTCCTCTGTTATTTTTGCGAATACTACAGTTTTTCCGCAGCCTGTGGGAAGTACAAGCAAGGTACGCTGTATGCCGTCATTCCACTGTGCAAGAACAGCTTCTTTTGCTTCTTTCTGATAGGGTCTCAGCTCCATGACGCATTACTCCATTCATTTTGTGCTGATCCGGAAATTTTGGGTTGAGGACTTGCAGTTGTAACATCAGCATCCGGAGCATAGAATTTTTTGATCTTATTCGAGGTATATTCAGTACCGTTTTTTCCAGTGTATTTATCTATGTACACATGACATGTTCCCTTTGCTCCCACAACCGCGTTCCAGTTCATTTTCAGTTTCTCACCGTGCTTTTTCTGTCCGATAGCCGTAAAAAATGCCGAAAGCCTACCCTCAACTTTTGAATGCAGGAACAGATTATGCTTGATATCAACGCTTTCATTCTGTCCCCATATTGTGATCGTAAGCTCAGCCTTGTTGCAGGGCGGAAGCTTTTCACTTCCGCTGTGCCTGCCTCTCTGAAAAGATTTTACCGTAAAATCGTAGTCGCCCTCCGGCAAAAGTGTAAAATCTCCGCCGTCCTTTTCGATCTCGTCGTCCCATGATAATTCTCTTTCAACATTGTTCATGATAAAATCCTCCTAAAAATTATTCAAAAGGTACTGCTCTGTTTTCGCATATCTTCTTGTACATTCCGTCCCATTTTGCGATCAGCATTCCGTTCACAAAGTCGGACGGATATTTCGTTATCGGAGCATCATAGGGAAAAAATCCTCCATTGGATACAGCAAATCTGATTTCTTCCTCAGAAACACTGTTCTCTCTCATGAGGTCGGCGAGAGCTTTCGGAATATTGTCAGGTATAACGATCTCCGGCGTTATATCCGTCCATTCTTCTATGTTTGACTGTTCCGGCTGTTCCTGAGAAGGAGTTTTAGGACTTTCATTTTTTGTGCCCGGAATATACGGTGCAATTACGGAATATTCAAATTTTGTTTCCTCCGGGAGTCCGAAACGATTTTTTGCATCCCAGCAGGGATGATGCTGAGTATACATCACACGTCCGCCCCCCTGAGCCTTAAACTTCTTGCCCTCTTTGTCTGTTGATACCGCATAGGTTTTGTAATTTACGAACAGCACTGCGTCCGCCCATTCCTTTACAAGAGGCGAGATCTGCGAATTGGTTTTCTTGCCGAGTTTAAGCTCCCAGCGGTCATATTCGCCGATCTCGTCGGGCTGTGAAAATTTTCTCAGATGAGCGTGAGCCGTAAGGACTACGTTTATACCTGCTGAAATAACGTCCTCCAGACGATTAAGGAAACGTCCGAATTCCTCTTTTTCGTAAACGTAGCCGTTTCCATATCCGAAATCCTCAATTCCGGTTTTCTGATACTTGTCAAGAATTGATTCAAGACAAAGCTGTTCTGCCCAGTCTACTGTATCAATAACAAGTGTTCTGCATACCTTGTTGTCGATAATATACTTGATTTCCTCATGAAGCATCGTCCAGCTTGTGGGTCTCGGTAAGCGCTTAACATCCATGTTTCCTGTGCTTCCCTCGGTGTCAATAAAAACAGCATCGGGGAACTGTGATGCATAAGTCGATTTGCCTATTCCTTCAGGACCATAGACAACGATTTTCTGCGCTTTTATAATTTTTCCGCTTGTAATCTGCATACGGAATACCTCCTTAAAATTTTTTCATAAATAATCTGAAATGAATATTCATTCAATGTAAAAACATTGATAGTTATAAATATTCAATAAAAATTTACACTTACCAGTCGATATTTCCCCAGTCTTTCTTTTCAGGTTGAAAGCTTTTATTTACTATCGGTGGTTCAGCTTCTGCGGCAATATATCCGTCCTCGATAATTACCGAGCATTCGTCTCCGTTTGAAACTCTTGTCGCTATAGCCTGCAATCCTTCTAATTCAAGCCATTCTCCAAAGTCCCTGAGAGTATCGCTGTCCATTTGTTCAAGTTTGTCCAGAAGCACAAAACCGCATTCGGGATTCAGCCTGCGGACTATTGCCGCCGATACCCTGAGCTGTTCCGATCCGCTCATATTGTCCCATTTTTGTCCGTTGTAAGTAAGCTCCCCATCAGCAACAGAAAGTCCTGTAAGCGGAAAATCGGAATTACTGAGCAGATCGTACTTTTCCTTTCGTAAAGCTTCAATTTCTTCCGTCAAAGCCGCATACTGATTACTATAGCCTTTCGCTTCTTCTTCAGCTTTCTCGCGGTCAAGATTTGCTCTTATTTTTGCATTCAGAGTTTCAATATCCGAAATATTTTTTTCAAGTTCCGCAGTCGATTCGTCTATGAGATTTTCTGTTGATTTTGCCGCAGTCTGAGCGTTTGCCTGCGCCTGTGCAAAACGTCTTTTGGCTTCGTCAAGAGCTTGTCTCGCTTCTTCAAGTTCACGGTCGTATTGTTCCTTCATCTGCCGCTTACGCTGATTCTCACCGTTACGGGCAAGAATTTCCTGCTGTTGACGAATAAGCTCGGATGCCGAAACTATTTCATCGGGAACATCGGGATACATTGTCATCTCTTTTGCAAATTTTGCTTTTTGATCGGCGATCTGTCCGATAGCATGGCGGCGGTTGTATAGCTGGATTTCTTCTTGTTCAAGAGCATGAAGCTTGTCCCCGACACCTATGATTTTAAGTAATATATCAGCCTTTTCTTTGGCAGTAGAGTTCATGAACCTTGGAAGATCAAGCGCAAACGTTTCAATAAAACTGTTAAGGAGCTGCTGTCCGCCTCTGTTTCCACTTGGATCGATCACTTTCAGACTGCTGTTCTTGCCTTTACGCTCGACTATAATTCCGTTTGAAAGTTCAACGTGCAGCGACGGTGGAATTACAGAGCCGTCTCTCTGTGCTTGTGACGGCTTGTATTTATCACCGCCCACAGCCCAAGCTATCGCATCTATTACGCTGGTCTTACCTTGATTATTCCGTCCGCCGATCACTGTTAATCCTGTTGGTGACGGTTCAAGCTTTACCGCTTTTATCCTTTTTACGTTCTCGAATTCGAGACTGCTGATTGTTACCATTTTAATTCTCCTTTATGTAATTTATTTTCCCCACTGCTCCGCCATTGCACGGGCTATGCCGGGGAAGGTTTTGCTTCTGATTT
>CAJTWQ010000075.1 GCA_910579835.1 uncultured Ruminococcus sp. | reverse complement strand
TGACAAGCTATAAGATACTTGCTGGCTATCATCAGTATTTTGCTGTTCGTAAGGCTGTAGAGTCCACAAAGAAAGCAACTGTAACGGACGGTAGGTGGTATCATAGATGCCGTACATGGGCAGTACTATCTCGTCCGGCAGAAGTGCAGAGGACAAGCAGAACAGGGCTATACGGAACAGCATTGGGGTTATGTTGGGCATCCTGTAATGCGGACTATGCAAAAGCTATGTCTGATCTTGACAAATTTTACAGTGAAAAGCTGTCCGAAAACAAGAACGAAATGTGCAGATGAAGTTCAGAGTTGATAAGGACGAGTATGATTTTATTGTTGAGAAAGCAAAAATTTCCGGCAAAAGAAATCTCACACAATATCTTCGTGCAATGGCAATTGCCGGACAGGTTATCAACATTGAACTGGACGATATAAAGATTTTGTCAGCAAATGTCGGGCGTTTCGCTTCAAGCGCAAATCAGATCACTAAGAGAGCCAATGCAACAGGAAATGTTTATGATGAGGACATTGAAGAAATCAAACGAATGGAGGGAGAAATATGGCATGAACTGAAATCCATCCGATTAAAACTACGCTCAATCTCGCTATAGATTATATCATCAATCCGGCTAAGACTGATGATTATAATCTCTGTTCGACATACGAGTGCAGTCTGCACTGTGCATCCCTTGATTTTGAAGATGAATTTTTGAAAGGTACAGGCAGAGCGAAAGCTCTTGCGTAGCATGGAAGAAACAGGAACTATTTCTATATATGACGATATTCGTGAAAAGCTTGTTGCAAAAGGTGTTCCGAGAAGCGAAGTTGCATTCATTCACGAAGCAAAAAATGAAACTGAAAAATCTGAAATGTTTGCAAAAGTACGCAGCGGAAATATACGTGTTCTTATTGGTTCTACGGCAAAAATGGGATGCGGTACAAATGTACAGACAAAACTTGTTGCATCTCATGATCTGGATGCGCCGTGGAGACCGGCTGATATGACACAACGCTTGGGACGTATGGTGCGTCAGGGAAATCAGAATAAAAAAGTAAGACTTTTCCGTTATGTAACGGAGAAAACATTTGACAGCTATCTGTTTCAGACTCTGGAAAACAAGCAGAAATTTATTGGTCAAATCATGACTTCAAAATCCCCTGCAAGAAGCTGTGCTGATGTAGATGCAGCTGCACTGTCTTATTCAGAAATAAAGGCTCTCTGTGCAGGAAATCCGCTTATAAAGGAAAAAATGACACTGGAAAATGAAATAGCTGAACTAAAAATGATAAAGTCAAGCTATGACAATCAGCATTATCTTCTTCAGGATAATGTTCTGAAGAAGTATTCGGCAAAGATCGAAAGTATTCACAAACAAATCAACGGCATTGAATCCGAGCTTCTATATCTTAAGGATAAGCCTGATATTCTGGACGATAAGGGAAAGAAAATACTTGATATTACTATTGACGGTAAAAGATATACTGACAGAGAAGAAGCCGGAACAGCTCTGAACGAAGCAATTACAAAATGTGCTGTTGGTAATCCCGATACAATGACTGAGATCGGCGAATACAAAGGATTCAGACTTTCAGTTTCATATGATTCTATGTTCCAGAAATTTACTGGAGAGCTGATGCGTGATGTTCCTCATAAGTTCGATTTTGGCACAAGTCCGACCGGAAATATAACGAGAATAGAAAATGTTATATCGTCTCTTGAAACAACGCTTGATTCTCTTAATACCCGGCTCGGCGAGCTGAACATCATGCTTGCTGACGGTAAGGAAGAAATGAACAAGCCGTTCCCACAGGCGGCAGAGCTTATACACTTAAATTTTAGAAAATATGTATTGACATTGCATATCAAATGTGATACAATAAACTTGAAAATTACTTTAATGGAACGGTGATCAATATGGCTAAAAATGATACCATTCATATTCGTGTAAATGAAGAAGTGAAAAGCAATGCTGAGCAAACGCTTTCGATGCTTGGACTTACTATATCAGAAGCAGTCAATATGCTTCTTTGTCAGATTAATCTTATCGGTGGCTTGCCTTTTCAGGTTACACTTCCTGCGCCTGAACGTTTAATTGTGCATAGCAGAGAAGATGTTGCAAAAAGGCTTGATGAAGCTGAAGAAGATATAGAGAACGGACATGTTTCATCTGCCGATGATGTTTTTGATAGACTGAGGAAAAAATATGGTTTTTAAGACTATAATCACAAGAAAATTTGAAAATGACCTCGATAGCGTGATTTCATATATTGCAATAAAATTATCCTATCCTGTTGCAGCAAAAAACTTGTTGAATAAGACCGAATAAGCTATAAGGGGCTTATTTGATTCACCTTTGGTTTTTCCGATTTATCATAATTCATTGATTAAAGAATATCGTTTTCTTACTGTTGGAAATTATATAATCTTTTATCGTGTTGATGAAGCTGCTAAAACAGTTTATGTTGCACGTTTTCTATACTCCGGGCAAAATATAGAAAAGATACTTTGAATTATTTTCTTGTAAAGTGTGTCATCATGACATATTTTCTATTTTGGGGTATTGACTTTGAGTATAATATAAGTAGGAATAAACCTACTTTTCTTACTTTCCAGGAGGCGCTTTATGGTAACTAATAATTTCTTTGATAATGCTAAAGTTATGTCTAAAGGTCAGGTGACAATTCCTAAAGACGTGCGTGATATTCTTGGCATCGAAAGCGGTGATCGTGTACTTTTATTGTATTCCTTAACTCAAAAGGACACACAATGATAAAATAGGTGAAACTCGCCTTAAACGGAGGTTTTCCAGTTCTCGTTCAAAACAAGGAATTTCTTGTGAGGAAGCGGTTTTTCAAGTAATTTGTAATAAATATGAATATCCCTGGGTCTGTCGGAAGCATACTCGTCCACGGTTATGTACTCAATAAGCTCCAGACACATCTCACGGGTAAGCTTCTGTACGTCCGTATGTTTCCGCAATCGCCGTATAAATTCCTCGGCGTCCTGTTCGTCCTGTTTTACAGCGGACAGCTTTGCTTCTATCTCCTTGACCTCGGCAAACAATTCTTTCTGCTCCAATTGGTATTTTTCCAAAAGGTTAACACAAACAGATTCCGGTATCTTGCCAAGCACCTTATCCTCATAAACGGCAGGAATAAGTTTTTGAAGTTCTTCAAGCCTGTATCTGCTTTCACGAAGCTTTGCAGTATCAATCTTGATTCTGTCAGCATTCTGCTTTTCCTTATGAGCAAGGAATTTCCGACGTGCGGCTTCTTCGTTTTCAACAACAAGCTTTGCCATTGAGCGAATGTCGGTAAGTACAAGTTCGTTAATATCTTTCATTTTAATATAATGACTATTGCAGGCGATCTTTCCATGCCGATTGTATCTTCCGCAGTTAAAATTATGTCTTACATACTTTCTCGGATTTTTCTTGCTGCCATTAGTTGTGTTATTCCAAGCAAGCCGCATTTTTTCACCGCAGTCGGCGCAGAACATCAGTCCGCTCAGCGGAGCGACAAATCCGGTTTTTGTCTTTTTACCCTGACTTACCGAAGCTTCGATCTCTCTGCATTTATCCCATATCTCCTGAGAAACGATCGGCTCATGTGTGTTTTCAATGATTATCCATTCCGACGGGTCTTTTCTTACTGTCTTGTGATTCTTATAGGAAACCGTTGTAGTTCTCATCTGAGCCAGATGTCCGAGATATGTGGGATTGTTTATCAAAGCACGAATCCGTTCCGCGCTCCATAAGTGACTTGTTCTGCGGGGATTAGGCTTTCCAAGCTTCGCATACATATAATCTGAAGCGGTAGGAATCCCCTCCTCATTCAGCTTGTCTGCAATATGCCGTGGACTTATACCGTGAGAACGCATTTCAAAAATACGTCTTACAACGGTCGCAGCAGGTTCGTCAACAATAGGTAACCGCTTTTCATCATTACCTTTTGTGTAACCGTATGGTGCAAAGGTTGCGCGGTACTTACCCGACTTTGCATTCGCCTCAATTACAGATTTGATTTTTTTCGATGTGGAAGCGCTGTGCCACTCATTGAATAAGATACCCGTGTATTATGGACTGGTAAATCTAAATATTATAAAATCAACATTAAATTCGGCTATTTTAAGGTGTTTGCCCCTATTTATGCAAGGCATTATTTTTATTACTTAATGGCTTGTCGATGAGCTTGTAGTAAATGTGGATATTTCGAGGAGTGTTCTTGTCTACATACTCATCCACGGTCACATATTCGAGCAGGTCAAGCACCATTTTTCTTGTAAGCGTATCTGCGCCTGCATAGGATTTCAGACGGCGGATATACTCGCCAACGTCAGCTTCATCCTGTACAATCATTGCCGAGCGTTTCGTCAGCATATCAAGTTCATCATTCAAGCTGTCTTTCTCCTGCTGATAGTCGGCAATCATTTCATTGCAAGTCTTTTCAGGCATATTTCCGAGAACGCTGTCCTCGTAGATCCTATGGATCAGCTTTTTCAAATCCTCGATACGTTTTTCAATCTCACGCTTACGCTTGCTGTCTTTGGCACTCTTGACGGCAATATCGCCACGTTTCCTTGCAAGAAATTTTTCACGAGCCTGTTCGTCATTCATTACGAAGTCAATTTGTCGCTGTATATCCTGTAAAATCGCACCTTCAAGAATTGTTCCTCTGATGTTATGCGTTGAACAATATGCCTTGCCATAACGGACGTTCATTCCGCAGCGATACGAATATGGGCTTTTACATTCAGGCGTTCTTTGCATTTTCATTTTCGCTCCGCAACTGTCACAGTAACACACGCCCGACAGCGGAAGTACAACACGCTCTGTTGTGCATCGTCCACGGCTCACCGAAGCGTTGTACTCATGCACCTTATCCCATAACTCACGGCTGACGATAGGCTCATGATTATTCTCGATAATGACCCATTCAGACTGGTCTTTGCGGATAACCTTGTGATTTTTGTAGCTTACTGTGGTTTCTTTCATCTGAGCAAGATTGCCGATATAAATCTGATTTACAAGCATTCTCTTGACCGTCTGAGCCTGCCACAGATGCCTTGAATAAACAGGAACGGGCTTACCGAGCTTTTCGTATCTGTAATCGAGCGGAGGAGGAACATTCTCACGATTCAGCGTATCGGCAATTGACTTATGCCCCATTCCCGATGCCCTCATTTCAAAGATACGGCGGACTATCGGAGCAGTTTCAGGGTCAATCTGAGGTGTGTAATTTTCGTCATTGCCCTTAACATAACCATATGAACTTGCCGTAGTCATGTACTTTCCTGCTTTTGCATTAGCCATAAACACCATTCTCAGCTTTTTGGATGTGCTTGCAGCGTGCCACTCGTTAAAGACATTCATGATAGGGAGCATATCCATACTTGCACTATCCGAATTTGCCGTATCAACATTATCGTTCAGGGCAATGAAACGGATTCCATAAGACGGGAAGATGTAATCTACATACTGTCCGACCATGATGTAATTACGCCCGAAACGGCTCATATCCTTGCAAAGTATCAAATTGATATTTCCTGTTTTGGCATCATCAAGAAGTCGCTGTACTGCCGGACGATTGAAATCAGTTCCGCTGTAACCATCGTCGATATATGCATCGTAGAGCGTCCAACCGTTCTCGTTGACATAGTTTGTAAGTATTCTTCTCTGATTTTCAATCGAAAGGGATTCACCTGCACGCTCATCGTCACGAGAGAGTCTCAGGTACATTCCTACTTTGTATTCAGTCTGCTTTGGTAACATCATAAACTCCTTTCCACCCAAAGCAGCTTTTACCGATAATATGATTATAGCGCATATCAGCGGTAAAAGCAATAGGTTTGGAAAAAAATTTATGCTGTCATTGCAGACGGAGCGATATCGAGCATTTCGCTCATCGCTCTGTCCTCGGCGTACTTCATCATCACATCGTTAATATCTCTATCCCCGATGTAATGGCTTGTCACGATACAGCGTGTACCGTCAACCACATAAGTATTGACATGAACAGGACAATTCTTAAACTGCTTGTTCATCTCCTGCATTGTTTTGTTTTTCATAGCGAATTTAATCTCCTTAGCTTCTCTATCTCTACGCTTTTAGAGTTACGGGGCATCGCTTTATCTCTATTACCCCAAGTAGCAGCCGTGCAGAATCGGCTCTTGAAAAAATCAGCAAAAGCCGATTTGAGTATTTACACGACCATTGTTTTTTGTCTTTTCGTTTTGCTGTCGGATATATTTTTATCCAACTCGGAATTGTGGCTTTAGTTGTAGAACGAAAACTGATCTTTGTTAGCCTCGGAATCAGCATCTTCGGATTTGTCAGCAGAGCCGACTACGGCATCCGACTTTTTGGGAACGATTTTATCTTCCTGCTCTCTTTTCAGGATTTCAAGCAATTCAAGACCAGAGCTGTTGTACTGCTCACAGAGCGACGTATATGTTAAGCGAGCATTCTCTTCCATCAGCTTTTTCTTTTTCGCCATGGAACGCTGAATAGATTTGTCCAACTTTGCGATTTTAGCTTCGTTCTCTGCTATTCTGTCAAGATTCAGAGCCATACTATCACCTCACTTTCATCGAGATTTGAGGACGTGCAATCCTCATACTGCCATTATAACGCACTCTACCATTAAGAACAAGCTGCAATATAGACGAAAT
>CAJTWQ010000074.1 GCA_910579835.1 uncultured Ruminococcus sp. | reverse complement strand
TCACCTTGTGCTTCCCTCTCACCGACATGATTCAATGAAAATTCTGGATTGGATAGCTTCACATACAACTCAGAATACGGCTTTGATAAGCCTTATGAGTCAATACACACCATTTGAGCACATTCCGGAGAGTTTCCCTGAACTCAAACGCCATGTAACGAAAATGGAATATAATTCTGTTGTCCGTCACGCTCAATCACTGGGACTTTCTGGTTTTTCTCAGAAAAAATCCTCCGCCAGCACCGATTATGTTCCATCCTTCGATCTCTCAGGACTTTAAAAGTTTGTATTTATAAGTACAAGCCATATCATATCAAGTTAGCAAATAATAACAAAAAGCCTGTCACATTCCTGTCCCAAAATCTGTTATATATTGTGAGCGCTCAAGATGAGGTGATAACATGACAAGTAAAGAAACAGAAAAGCTGAAGCAGCTCTATGAAATTTACGAGCAGCCAATGTTCAGAGTAGCCTACGCGGTACTGCACAGTAATGAGCTGGCAGAGGACGCAGTCTCTGATGCTTTTATGCGCATAATCGACCGGCTGGACAAGATCGGAGAGCCTGTCAGCGAGAAAACAAAAAATTACATTGTAAGAGTGATAAAAAGCACATCAATTAATCTTTATCGGAAAAGCAAGCAGTTCTTTGCAAGGGAAATGCCCATAGACGAAGAAACCATGCAGATACCGGACAAATCACCGGGTGTAGAGAAAATTGTTATTGAAGCTGAAAACAGCCGAGAGCTTGATAATATGCTTAAAAAAATCAGCGAGACCGACCGCAATATCGTTTTGTTAAGATGCCGTGAAGAATTATCATGGAGAGAAGTAGCTTCGGTTCTGTCACTTACTGAAACTACCGCCAGAAAACGGTTTGAAAGAATAAGAAAACGCCTTGTTGGCATGAAAGGAGAAATATCTGATGGAAAGATCTAAATTACCGAACAAAAAAGAATTTGACAAAATCGTTGAAGCGGCTTTCACATCGAATGAGCATCACAACTTCTCCGAACAGTACAGACAGAAAAAGGATAATATGCAGAGAGGTATAATTATGAAAAAAATTAACAATAAATCAGAGCGGATTTTTGTCGGCGCTGTGGCTGCAGCCATAATGGCTGTTGTAGCCGTTCCTACAGGAGTAGTTATAAAAAACAAAATAAATCCCGAAATCGTTCCCGGAACTGATGATGCCACTGTTATCGTAGAAGCGACAAATCCCGAAGACAGCTCTGCTCTTCTGGCAAATATCGGAGATACGGAAAATCAGGAAATAGTTGAAGAATCCCCTAAAACATATAAATTCGGCTGGCTGCCGGAAGGTATGTCCTTTGATTTTCCTAACTATGAGTTTAAGGCACATCGTGAGTCTGACGGTGCGGGCATCACTCCCATGCTGTATAAATATGCTCCCGGACAAGAGCTTCTGCCTATGAATATCAATGGATGTGACAATGTTGACAGATACTATTTGGATGACAGGCATGTAGATATTTTTTATATGCCCGGTTTCCGCCATACAGAACCTACTGTTTTCAACCGCAATGTATGGATAACTTTTGAGGGCAGTCAGTATGCTGTTTTCCTTTATGTCAACGATTGTGTATGCGATGACGAGCTTGCACAGATAATCGAGAATATTTCTCTTGTGCCTGCCGAGGAAGATAATGCTAATATCTACACCGAGCCGACCTATGAAGTTCCCAGCACCGAAGCTGCCACCGTTCCTGATGAAGATATGATTGTCTCCCCCGACGAACTTAATCTTATATCGGTTGGCGATACTATAACTCATAAACGTAACGCATATGAAGATCACACTACCGTTATGGACATTACGGTAAACGATGCTTTTTACACCAATAATTTTAACGATCTGACAACGGATAATATCGGATATGATTTTGATTATTCCACTGTTGCCGACATTCTCAATGACGACGGAACACTTGCGGATATGTGTACGGAGTGGTATGACTACGACAGCGCAGGAGATAAATTCACCAAAGATTACGAAAAAGTCGGTGTAAAAGTTCTCATTCTCGATCTGACATTCACCAATAAAAGCGAAGCAAAGGATGATTACTGCATTGCTTCACGGATGGTGAAATTTATAAATGGTGTTCCGTATTGCCTTGACGATGCGGACAGAATAACAAGCCCCCAGTATTACACAAATTACAAGGAAATTTGCAGTGAGCGTGGTACTGCCTTTTCATTCATGACTGACAGCGATCAATCAAAAAATCATATTATTCTCGATTCCGGAGAATCTGCAAATGTACGCCTTGCTTTCCTTATAAAGGAAACTGAAGTCGGCAATCTTTATCTGAATATCGCTACGGAAAACAACGGCGAAATAAATGAGTTCCAAGAGGGCTATCCTATTCTTGATCTCTGCCATATACCTGAAAAGGAATAATTAAATCAACAAATTTAATTTATCATGCAAAATAAACAGCCTCTTGATGCAAAATCAAGGGGCTGTAGTCGTAATATGCTGTTCACGCTCATGTAAATTTTATGACATTAAAGCTTTACGCAGCTTATCGAAATAAGTTCTGCTTACAGTGATTTTACTGCCGTCACTGAGCGTCAAAACGTCAGCCTTATTATGCTCTATAAAACGTGAATTAATTATGCAGCGCTTATTAACTCTCGCAAATTTCGGGATATTAATATCTTCTATAGAGATTTCCAGACCGTATTCACCGGTTGTCGTGTACATAATAAGCGTTCTGAATTTCTGCTTAAAACGAATGATGTTTTTCACAGGAAAATTCCCCGCACTGCATTCGAAAACCAGGTTTCTGAAGCGGCACTCTTCCATAATATCATTAAGCTGACTTTGATAAACATAATCCGGCTGATTCTTACTCATATACACATACGAACCGATGTCATATCCGTGACTGTCCAGATAACCGTAACCTGTATGAAGAGCAATTACAGTATTCTCATCAATAGAGTGAACCTTTTCCGCTGTTTCCAGACCGTTCAGTTCCTTCATCTGATAGTCCAGAATTACAGCGTCGTATTTTCCTTTTTCAAAATGTTCAAGAAGTTCTTCACCGCTAAAGTATTCGTCAATTTCGATAGTTCCCGAACAGAACAGATTTATTTTTTCCTTAATTTTTTTCAGATATATATCCATATCATCACAAACTGCAAATTTCATAAAATTCCCCTTAATTAATCTTTAGTTTACATTATTATACATCTTTAGATGGTTTCTGTCAACTATTTTAGATGATTATATTTATCTATAGTTGATGGTATAATTATACTAAAGGAGATGTGAAATAATGAATACGATTGGAAGCAGAATTTCGGATTTAAGAAGGATCCGTGGATATACACAGGAAAGGCTTGCAGAACTCGCTAATATTTCTATACAGTTTCTTTCTGATATTGAGAATAACAAGAAAAACATGACTGTTACTACTTTAATAAAACTTGCAGATAGTCTGCATGTTTCTTCTGATTATATTATTTACGGCAGAGACAGCAGCAGTGAATACTCCGTAATTAACGCTATGATGGATACCTTATCCGATAAGGATAAAAAGAATGCCGAAAAACTTCTGGAAGTTTTTATTAATGCAGTTAACAATAGAGATTAACGAAACTCAGAATCTGTCAATATAGACATTATACGATAACGTAATTGAAAGTATTTTGACACAGTAATAGAAATTATTTGCTAAAAAAATGTTCATGGGTCCATGTTAATTTATACTTTTTGATAAATTTTCAAAGTACCGGATGCAATTTTTTGAATTTTTTCTATCGGCTATCATAGAATTATCACATAAAAGCTTATAATAAAAGATACAGAGCTGAAAAACTCATTACATTAATGAAAGGAAAGTTCTTATGACCGATAAGTTTTTAAATCCTGACGATAATCAGGATACGCTCATAAATGAAGCCGATGGCATGCCTGAATCTAATGCTATAGGTGGAAAAAACTACGAAAATTATTACCGAGAATCTGATTTTCCGGATCCTCCTCCTCAGGACTTCAATTCCTATGCATTCGTTTCTGAAAGCAATTCCAAACCTAAGAAAAAGCACAGACATCTTTTTCTTAAATCAGCTATATTTGTTCTTTGCCTTGCTATTGCAGGCGTTGGCTCCGTTCAGGGCTATAAAATATATATGAACAATAAGGATAAAAATGAAATATCCGAATTTGATCCAGATAAAAATAAATCTGAAAAAAATAACGGAGCATCATCCGAAGCAGAAAAAAACAATCTTTCCATCAATAATTCTGACAGCAACGATATGCCAAGTCTTATTGAACTTGCTGCTCGCGAGGATGCAAAGCCAATCCCTGAAATTGTCAATGATATTATGCCGTCTGTGGTCGGTGTTTCCGCTAATTTTAAATTTACACAAGAATCTTATGATTTTTTTGGATGGGGCACCGGTCCTCAGCAGCGTGAGGCAACCGGAACCGGAACCGGATTTATTATTTCTGAGGACGGATATATAGTTACAAACGCACATTGCGTATATGACAGCAGCGAATATCATGCCGGTGAGGCTGTTGATGTTTCAATTCTTTTCAGCGATGAAAGTGAAATGGAAGCGAAAGTTATCGCCTACGATGTAGAAACTGATATTGCTGTCCTCAAGGTTGACAAAACAGGTTTAAAGCCTGCCGTCATCGGAAACAGTGATGATCTTATGGTGGGTGAACTCGTTATCGCTATAGGCAACCCATTAGGATTTGATCTTTTCGGATCTGTCACCAGCGGTATTGTTTCGGCTCTCAACAGACAGATTTCCGTAAACGAAAAAAGTATGTCGCTTATTCAGACTGATGCTGCCATAAACAGTGGAAACTCAGGCGGACCGCTCCTCAACAGCTGCGGACAGGTCATCGGTATAAATTCGGCAAAAATGTCCTCCAGCTATGGCACTGCAAGTATCGAAGGACTTGGTTTCGCTATTCCAATCTCCGATGCCAAATCTATTATTGATGATCTGATCAATTATAAATACGTTACTGGCAGGCCGCAAATGGGCATAACTACAAGCGATATAACGGAAACCTACTCAAGATACCTTAATCTTCCTATGGGCGTATACGTTCTTTCCGTTGTTCCAGACAGTGCCGCCGAAGAGGCAGGTCTTTTACAGGGCGATGTAATAATTGATGTCGAGGGAAACGCCGTAACAACTGCCGCTGAGCTTAATGAAATAATAAGCAGTTTTAAAGCAGGCGAAGAGATCGAGTTAAAGGTCTTCCGTCAGGGGCAGGATATAAAAATAAAGCTTACTTTGCAGGAAAAGAAGTCCTGATTCAACTCTATCCAAAAAGAATTCTACACATCTTCTCCTTTCTTATTTTTCAAGGGGCTGATGCAGTATTTGATAATGCTGCATCAGCCCCTTGTTTTACAAAAAAGATAAATTAAAATTCTATTGGAATCTCCTTTTTCAGTTCGATCGAGTAGAGATATGCGGCCTTTACTTTTTTCTTCATGGTCAGCTCTACAGCTGATTTATAAAGCTTCAGCTGAACGCTGTAGCGTTTTGCAAGCTCTGATGTCGAAATGCCTCTGTCTGATTTGTAATCAACAATCACTAAACCGTCATTTTCTTCAAACATCATATCTACAATCCCCTTGATCATTCCATCCGACCGTTTCAGCTTCTCCATAAGAGAATTTTCAATATTTAGATGAGCAACAGCCACCATAAACTTTTTCTCTCTCCAGACATTCTTAGCAGCACTCATACGACGATAAATGATATTCTCAAAAAATGCACTGACTTTCTCCAGATTCACCGACTCTGCCTGAATCCGGCTTAAATAGCCCATTTTTATCATCCTGTCCAACTCTTCTCTTGGATCCTTACGAGCGTTCGCAAAATTACAGTATTGGAAAAAAGTATGCACGGCCGTTCCGCGTTCAGTTCCGGTAAGACGAGAGCCTTCTGAAATAAATCTTGGTCGTTTAAGACGAAAGTCAAATTCTTCGTCA
The DNA here is from genome assembly GCA_910579835.1 of uncultured Ruminococcus sp. GTDB lineage: Bacteria > Bacillota > Clostridia > Oscillospirales > Ruminococcaceae > Ruminococcus. Next base: position 723 of record CAJTWQ010000074.1, on the reverse strand, counting down.
TCCTCTTTAAATTTTCTGGTAATCTGAGTAACGCTCAGCTTCGCAGGCATTTTAGACAAGAAACTGTCATATTCTGTAGAAATCATTTCCATAATTTCACGGCATATTTCCGGATCGGGAGACGCCTCTGTCAATGTAGTCTCCTGTATCCGCTCCGTTGGAGATGTATATTCAGCATTCACTACATTAAACAATTTTTCACGGAACAGAACACAGTACTCCGGAATATCCAGACCAAACTTTTCCGTGATTTCCTCAGGAAGTTCATGCCTCAAAAGCGATAACCAAAGCCAGTCGGAAAACATATCCGCATTGCAGACGATTTCCGAAATATCACCTCCGCTTATTTTCATTCTGTCAATATGCGCTCTTACACGCTTCATAGATTTCTCTCCAGATTTCAGATTAACAAAAAGCTTCTGCTTCGCCCTGGTCATTCCGACATAAAGAAGCCGCATTTCCTCGCTTCTAACGCTTGCCCTTTCCTCCTCGCAGAGCATGATCTGCTGAAATGTCCTGTACCGTCGTATAAGCTTGTGATCATAAAGATTGTAACCGATTCTGCCGTCGTCGGAAAACATGGCATTCATGGAATCACAGCGAAATTTACGGGATGTCTCTGCAATAAAAACAAAGGGATATTCCAGTCCCTTGGAACTGTGAAGCGTCTGTATTGCCACATAGTCGCCGGATGCCGCCGATACCTTTCCCTGTGGATAATCC
>CAJTWQ010000073.1 GCA_910579835.1 uncultured Ruminococcus sp. | reverse complement strand
GGCAGGATGAGCCGGTTACATCTGAGACGCTTATTCACTTTAAAGGTACATCTGTCGAAGTAGAGGGAGACAACGCTGAAGTAAACGGCACTACTGTTACAATAACGCATTCCGGAACTTTCATTGTCGACGGTACTCTTGATGACGGTCAGATCGCTGTTGCTGTTCCCGATGAGACCACCGATCCGGAGACGGTAAAAATTTTCCTGAACGGTGTAAACATAACAGGAAAGAACGCGCCGGCAATATACATTTCAAATGCTGAAAATACATCAATCAATCTTATTGACGGTACGGAAAATAATATACAAGACGGTGATACAGCCTACTCCGGAGACTGGCTCGGCGCAGCCGTTATCGAGGCAAAGGACGACATTACAATTAAGGGCGGAGAGCTTGGCACAGGGGTTCTTAATATAACTGCCAATACGCAGAATGCTGTTGTATGTAATAATGACATTAAGTTTACCGGCGGAACGACGAACATCAAAACTCTTAATTCTGTTGATAAAACCAACGGTGTAAACGGAAAGACTTCCGCTACTATAAAAGGAACGGCTGTTGTTAATATTGATGCCGAGGGCGATGGTTTCAAGTCCTCAAAGGGAAATGTATCTGTTGAGGGAGGAACAGCAGTCATTAAGGCAGGAAACGACGCCGTTCAGTCGGGAACAACTATCGACATCAGCGGCGGATCGCTTACGGCAGGTGGCGATAGAGGACTGACTTCTGTTTCCGGAGTAAATATTACAGGAGGAATGGTAGTTGCTACGGCTACTGATAATCAGACGGATACGGCGCTTCTTACATCCTCTCAGGTGACAATGCTGTTCAATTGCGTAGATTGTCCGGATAATACTGATCTTATGTGGAAAAAGGCAAATTCATTTATCCTTGCAGATCAGAATATTCAGTGCAGTTTTACTAAAAAATATAAATATGTCCTCATAAGTTCACCAGAGCTTGCTCAGGGTACTGATGTTACTATTACAAATGCAGCCACAAACGCCAGTGTGGTTTACGGTGCGGATAAGCTGGCCAATTTCACCGCAAAAGCTAATATTAATGTTTTTGAAGATGTTGATCCGGTTTATTCTACAATAATTCCTCCTGTTGTAAATCCTTCGTCCGATTACACTGTCACTCTTGATTCAGCTTCCATAATGTCAAATGCTCCTGCTGAAACTGCCTCTGTAAACGGCAGTGTTCTCACAATCACACAGCCTGGTGCATTTGCTGTTTCAGGCGCTGCAAAGAATGTGCAGATTGTAGTTGACGTTGATAAGACAGCATATCCCACGGGCGTTGTTGAACTTAATCTTGCAGGCGCTGATATTTCAAACAGTACCACTGCTCCAATATTTATAAATTCTATAGGCGATGAGGTTCAGATCGCAGCTAAAAATGGTACAGAAAACGTAATTTCAGATGGTACCGTTCATATACAGACATATACTGATGCAGATGGCAACGTTAATACGGTTGAAGGCGCAGTTTTTGCAAGGGACGATATTAAATTCAAGGGAAAAGGAAATCTTACAATTAATGGAAACACTGATGATGCTGTTGTATGTAAAAATGACGTTAAAATTTATAATGGAAATATTACAGTAAATGCGGTTGACGACGGCATAAGAGGCAAGGACAGTGTAACTGTCGGAAATGCCAATGATACGGATTACAGTGCTCTCAACATTACGATTAAGACACAGAGCGGAGACGGAATAAAATCCACTGCAACAGACGCATCTGCCGGAGATAAGTCTTATGGCATTGTTACGGTTAACGGAGGAAAGCTGGATATTAATTCCTATGCAGACGGAATTCAGGGAGAGCAGGATGTTGTTATCAACGGAGGAGATATAAGCATTTATACTTACCAGGGTTCAGCTTTCACCGGCTCCGGAAACAGTTCAAATCAGACAAATCCATGGGGAGGCGGTATTGGGGGAGGAATGCAGGACGGCAACCCCAACAAAACAGATATTTCAGCTAAAGGAATCAAGGCTGTAGGTATTTATGATACTGCGGGAACTTCATGGCAAAGCAGAGGAAATATTACTGTTAACGGTGGAAATATAACTATTGATTCCTCAGACGATTCTCTTCACTGCGGCGGCGATATGAATCTTTACGGCGGTGTAATGCAGCTTTCTACCGCAGATGACGGAGTTCACTCCGACCATAAGGTGACAATAGGAAAGGGAAGCGCCGATACATACGACGATGTAAAAATAATTGTTATTAAAGGCTATGAAGGCATTGAAGGTATGAACATTGTTCAGAACAGCGGAACCGTAATATGTAACACTACAGATGATGCTTACAATGCAGCAGGAGGCGCTGATAATTCAGGAAATGGTAATAATACCGGCTGGGGACAAGGCGGCTGGGGAGGCGGCATAGGCGGAGGCTCTGCCAGCGTTAGCTATTCTCTGGATATTAAGGGAGGATTTGCTCTTGCAAATGTGACTGACGGTGATCATGACGGTTTCGATTCAAATGGAAGTCTTACAATATCAGGCGGTATTGTAATATCAAACGGCAACGAAGCTTTTGACAGTGACGGCGCTAAGAGCTGTACAGGAGGAATATTTATTGAAAATACCGGTTCAGGAGGAATGGGTGGCGGAATGGGAGGAGGTTCGCTTACCGCGTCCGTTTCAGCTACAGGTTCAGTGTCAAAGGGCACCCGTATTTCTCTTGTAGGCAGCGATAATCAGGTTATTGTTTCATTTATTGCAGGCAAGAGTGTAAGTAATTTTAAGGCGGGAGGATCAGGAGTTCCTTCTGGAGCAAGTTTCTATACAGGAGGCACACTCAGCGGATTTACATACTTCCAAGAGCAGTATCAGGATCAGCTTGCCGCATATGGTGGAACTCTTACGGGAGGTAACTTGATTTCCGGCGGCAGCGGAAGTATCAGATGAAAAATAATTAATAATTAAAACGGTTACATCCCCTTAGAGTAATGCATAAAAATGCGAAAACTCCAAGGGGATGAATTTTTTACTGATTTCTAAGAATTTATTTTAAAACACTTGCAAAATAATGAGAAATATGGTAAAATATAATTGTTTATAATCTTGTAAAGGAATGATATGTTTGAAAATTGGTTTTTCTACCCTTGCCTGTCCTGACTGGACGTGGTCGGATATTTATTCAATGGCGAAGGATTTCGGATTTGACGGCATTGAAATAAGAGGTCTCGGAGACGAGATATTTTCTGTAAAGGCTCAGCCGTTTACGGAGGCGCAGCTTCCTTCCACTATTGCTAAACTTAAATCTCTGGGACTTGAAATTTCCTGCCTTGCTTCAGGTGCATGTCTTAAATTTAAAGAAAAATTTAATGAAGCTCAAACCGAAATAACAGCCTATGCACAGCTGGCGAATAAGCTCGGTGTTTCCTATATCAGAATTCTTGGCGATCTTGATCCAGCTCCGGGCGGTGAAGTAGACGATAATTATATTGCTGAAGCTCTTACAAAATTAGTTCCAGTTGCCGAAAAATATAACGTTACGCTGCTTGTGGAGACGAACGGGGTTTACAGCGATACTGCACGTCTTGCACGGCTTCTGAATAATGTAAACAGCCGCAAGGTGGCTGCACTGTGGGATATGCATCATCCTTATCGTTACGGTGGAGAGTCTCCTGAAACAACTGTTGCAAATCTTGGCGAATATATAAAATATGTTCAGGTAAAGGACAGTGTTGTCAAAGAGGATGGCAAGGTTGAATATAAGCTTATGGGCACCGGTGATATTCCTGTAAAAGATATGATAGCTGCCCTTGACACCATAAACTACGGCGGATATATCTCTCTTGAATGGGTAAAGAGATGGTCTAAGGATCTCTGTGACGCAGGAATTGTTATTCCTCAGTATGCCGAATATATGATGCCGTATAAGAAAAAACACAAACATCCGCTTCAGACAAGCATCAAGGGTACAGGTTATTACCCCTGGCCAAAAGAGAGAATTATTAACTATACTTTCCCGGATGTTCTCGATCGTATGTGCGACGCTTTTCCGAATCAGTATGCTTTTAGATACACGGAGCTTGATTACACAAGAACATATCCTGAATTCAGGGATGATGTTGATACCTTTGCCAGAGCGCTTCTTGCTATGGGTGTGAAAAAAGGCGATCATGTAGCTATATGGGCTACGAACGTTCCTCAGTGGTATATTACCTTTTGGGCAACAACTAAGATAGGAGCCGTTCTTGTTACAGTAAATACAGAGTACAGGATTCATGAGGCAGAATATCTTCTGAGACAATCTGATACTAACACTCTTGTAATGATCGATGGAATTAAAAATATTAGCTATATTGATATAATCAAGGAACTTTGTCCCGAATTGAAAACCTGTTCGCCCGGTCAGCTTAATTCTGCTAAACTTCCATTCCTTAAAAATGTTATTACTATTGATTCTGAAAACAACGGATGTTATACCTGGAATGATGCTGTGGCTTTGTCGAAGAATGTTCCGTACAGTGATGTAGAAAAGGTCAGAAAAACAATTGACATCCACGATGTATGCAATATGCAGTACACTTCTGGTACGACCGGATTTCCTAAGGGCGTTATGCTTACTCATTACAATGTGGTCAATAACGGTAAAGCAATCGGAGACTGCATGGATCTTTCCACCGCAGACCGCATGATGATCCAGGTGCCTATGTTCCATTGCTTCGGTATGGTTCTTGCTATGACGGCTTCTATGACTCATGGTGTAACAATGTCTCCTATAACAAGGTTTTCACCCAGAAAGGGACTTGCATGCATCAATAAGGAAAAAATTACATGTTTTCACGGAGTTCCTACTATGTTTATAGCTATGCTCGGACATGAGGACTTTGAAAAGACGGATTTTTCATATATGAGAACTGGTATTATGGCCGGATCTCCATGTCCTATCAAAACAATGGAGGAAGTTCTCGATAAAATGAATATGACTGAGATATGCATTACCTATGGTCAGACGGAAGCATCTCCTGCTACTACCATGAGTAAGACAACAGACACCATTGAACAGAGGGTCAATACAGTGGGCGGACCGATTTTCGGTGTAGAATGCAGAATTGTTGATCCTGAGACAAATGAAGAGCTTCCTGATGATGTAGACGGAGAATTTGTTGCACGAGGCTATAATATCATGAAAGGATATTATAAGATGCCGGAAGCTACCGCTGCCGCTATAGACTCAGACGGATGGCTTCATACCGGAGACCTGGCACGGAGACGTTCTGTTGACGGTTACTATAAGATCACTGGAAGGATTAAGGATATGATTATCCGAGGCGGTGAGAATATTTATCCCAAGGAAATTGAGGACTTTCTTTATACGCATCCTAAGGTAAAGGATGTTCAGGTTATCGGTGTTCCGGACGCGGATTACGGCGAGGAAGTTATGGCTTGCATTGTTCTTCAAGAAGGCGAAACTTCTGATCAGGAGGAAATAAGAAACTTCTGTCTTGAACGTATGGCAAAGCACAAATGTCCTAAGTACGTTGATTTTGTTGACGGTTTCCCAATGAATGCGGCAGGAAAAATTCTTAAATATAAAATGAGGGAGCAAGCCGTAGAAAAATTGAAACTCCACAATGCTGATAATATTGTGACTGCATAAAAATCAAAGCTGATAAAATTTTAAATATAAAATAAAGACGGTCTGATAAAGTTAGACGCTCATAAATAAGTAAACCCGAAAGTAGATTTAAACTGCTTTCGGGTTTATTTTTGAACTCGTTCTCATTCTATTGGTTTACTTTTCTAAATCAGAATTTAGTCATATTTTGAAACTATAAATTTAAAATCATCCAATTTATTAAGTGAATCAATAACTTTGTTTTTTATATTATCTATCATTACATTGATAGCCATATCCATTAAACAATTACAAATTTCAAGAGAAGAACAAAGCAACATAATTTCAATGGTATATCGATCACACGCAATACGGTTAGTATTTGGATAATTTCCGCTGTTATCAACGACCATTTTTCCAAGTCCACGCTGCTTTACTTTTTCAGATAAACTGTCAATAACTGTCTGTTTATCTTTAACAGTACCTATCTTTGCGGCAAAATCAAAACCTTCAGTCGCTCCATAATACTCAATAAATAGTCTGGCAACCATATCTTTGCATTTTAGCAGCTCATTTGAGATTATGTCAGCACTTTGTTCAGCAAAATCTAATATTTCAAATTATGCATCATTATCATCAAGATAGTTGATAAATAGTAAGCGCACTTCATCATTATGAATAAGTTCAACATATTTTAACTGCCCTGTATGACTATATGTTACATATATATCGTTTTGCATGGATTGTTCTGAAACATTATAAAGTCTAACTTCCGTATTGTCATTTGGAGTGAAATAGGATAAAATATCAAATTGTTCATGAAAAAGTGTCAGGACATCTGTACTATTATCGAAAAGCTCCGAATAATGGAATTTACCTGCTTTGAATTTCATGGGGATTCTATTACCGAGATGACAGAAAATGCAATAGGAAAAAGATTAACAAGGATTCTGAATACAAACGGTCTTGCGCATATTACGTTCCATGACCTAAGGCATTTGAATGCATCTGTAATGTTAATGCTAGGTATACCAGATAAATATGCCATGGAGCGTGGTGGATGGAGTAGCCCAAATATATGAAATCTGTTTATCAGCATACTTTTTCAGAGGAGCGTAAGATGGTTGATAAGC
>CAJTWQ010000072.1 GCA_910579835.1 uncultured Ruminococcus sp. | reverse complement strand
GAACAAGAGGATATAGCGATTGCCTGCATGGTGCTTGTAAACGATATGTTCTCGCAAAGAGATTACACAATAAGTATGCACAGGCAGGTTTCTCCCACGGTGAAAACTATCCTTGGTATGTACGCAGTGAATTATTTGTGAGGTGATGTGATGTTATGACGTACAATAAAAAGATAGAAGTGCAGCTATTGGCTGAAACAAGGGACGAGATAGGTCAGCAGGTTACGGGCTGGGAGACTGTTTTCAGACCGTGGTCAGAAATAAGCTGTACCGGCGGACGTGAGTATTACGCTGCGGCTCAGACCAATTCCGAGAACGATATGACGTTTAAAATACGATTTTCAAAGAAAGTCGCTGGAAAGCTCACATCGGAGCTGCGTATTATCTATGACGGAATTGTTTACAACGTTGTTCACATAGAGGATGTAAACGAACAGCACCGGGAGCTTATCATCCGTGCAAGACAGCTCAACGGGGAGATGAGGACATGAGCGATCTCATTTCACCCGACGAGCTTGCGGCGGCGCTTGCTGAGTGCTGCCGCAAATATACTGATGAAATCGTTAAAAAGGTTGAGGACGGAATTGAAAGTATAGGCATGGAGGCAAGGCAGGAGGTCAAGGAACTTTCTCCTGTGTTCGATGGAAACGACAAGAATATTTCTAAGGGAGCATACCGTCGCAGCTGGGCTTGCGATATAGAAAAAGAGCGTGGAGAAATCACAGTAACTGTTCATGTCAAAGGCAAGCATTATCGTCTTACGCATCTGCTTGAAAACGGTCATCTTACTCGTCTTGGAACAGGCAGAAAATATTACGGTGAATTTGGAAAAAAATATTCGCAGCCTGTCCCACATATCAGCATTGCCAACGAACACGCTCAGAAAAAAGCTGAAAAACTTCTGGAGGATCTGTAAATGGAACTGAAAGAAATATCCAAAAGACTTGAAACACTGGAGATACCGACGGCATATCTGAAATTTACAAAGCCTCAGAAGCTACCGTTTCAGGTCTGGTACGAAAAATCGGCGGAAATAAAGGGTGCAGATAATTACAATCTTTATCGGGAGTGCAGTATAATTATCGAAATATACACAGCTCGCAGAGATCTTGCTCTTGAACGTAAATTGGAGACTATGTTCAGGGATGTGCAGCTCGAAAAGATATGCACTTATCTAAAGGATGAAGATATGCACATGACTGTATATTCGTTTAATATTATTCAGAAATACGGAGGATAAAATTATGTCACATACACAGACAAAAGAACTCGATAGAATACAGCTGGGTTCAATGGATTTTTATGTTATCGAGTTTACGGGAACCATTCCGGAGGATTCCGTTATAGAAACGGAAAAGAATATGATTGGACGCACGAAAAACGGCGGCACCATCATCTATACCGCTAACTGGCATCTTGCTGAATCAGACGACGGCAAAGCCAAGAAGCGCAAGCTTACTGGAGAAACCGCATCTATCGGCTACGGAAATATTACCTGGAACGGCAACACCATTGCAAGGCTTGTCGCTACAGCAAGAGTTTCTGAAAAGGACGGCAAACGTATAACAAAAATCGGCGGTATTACTAACGACAACGGCAAACGCTATCTTATCAGAGGCGTGCACCGTGATGCGACTGACGGCGATGTACGTATTACAGGTGTGGGCGTAAATACAGGTGGCTGGGAAGCTGCATATGCTCCTGATAAGGAATCAATAATCAATCAGAGTTTTGAGCTTGAGCCTAAACTCGACAATGACGGGACGCTGCTTACTTACGAGGAAGAAGTCATTGAACCGACATCTTTTGACTCAGCAGATAATACGGAGGATTAAAATATGAGAAGATTTAATTTGAAGCTGGATAACGGCACTGCATTGACTATCAAACCGCCTACGCTGCGGCAGTATTACAAGGGGTTGCTTCTTGCAAAGAACGATCCTCAGCTTTTCCGCTCTGTGGCGGAGATATGCGGCAGAAACGACGAAGGAACGGAAATCACGGAAGAGTATGTCGTAGATAATTTCACTACCGACGATTTTCACAGATTCATGAAAGCTTTCCCTGCATGGGTGAACGGCGAAAAAGAATCAGACCCAAACTAAACGTGCCTTACTATCCCGAAAACGGCGGCAGTAAGGCACGTTTTGAAAACAGCAGCAGCGATGTGAAGATCGTTGCAGACTATACAGGATATAACTTCGGCGAGATCGGTGAACTTGAAATATTTGATTACTGGGGCTATCTGCACGACGCTGTAGTCTGGAACTGCGAACTGTCAAAGGCAGGACGGGAATATCTGGAGAACGCATATTTTTATCAGCAGACAAAGCCGGATCGCAAAGCGCTGAAAGAAAAGTTCGGAGGTAAATAATGGCAGACAAAATAATTAAGGGACTGAGCATACAGATTGGCGCTGATACTATCGGACTTGGCAAGGCTCTGAAAGACGTTGAAGAAAAGAGCAGATCAGCATCTTCTGAGCTGAGGTCAATAAACGCTGCCGTTAAAACTGTCGGAGACTCCGCCGTTCTATGGCGGCAAAAACAGGAACTTCTGACGAAAGCTATTGAAAGTTCGCGGGAAAAAGTCAAAATTCTTGAAGATGCGCAGAAAGGTTTTGCGGAAAGATTTAAAAACGGAGAAATCGACCAGGGAGCATACGATAAGTTTCGAGATAAGCTGACCAAGGCAAAGGATAAGCTCAAAGAGCTTAAATCTCAGCAGGAGGAGACGGAAGCTAAATTCAAAAGCGGTGAAATAGATCAGGGCAAATATGAAAAGTTCTGTAAATCTGTTGAAAATGCCGAAAAGAAGGTACGCGAGCTGGAGACAGCTGAACATTCCATGGAGGAAAATCTCCGTCTTGGAAATATCTCTGAGGAACAGTATCGTGCTTTTCAGCGTGAGCTCGAATATGCTCATGCTGCCGTTGAAAAGTATGAAAACGGTCTTAAAGAAGCCAACGAAAAGGTTGAAAAGCTTGGCAGCGAATCGTCAGACACAGCAGACGATGTAAAGGAGCTTGGCGAAAAAGCCGACAGTACCGCATCCGGCGGTATATCTGCAATGACGGTGGCTCTCGGAAATCTTGTCGCAGACGGAATAAAAAAAGCCGGCTCGGAACTAAAGGATTTTACAAAGGATGTAATCCAGACGGGTATGGACTTTGAGGCGGCAATGTCAAATGTCGGAGCGATCTCAGGTGCTTCTTCCGCTGATCTGGAATCTCTTACAGCAAAGGCTGAGGAAATGGGCGCGACAACAAAATTTACTGCAAAGGAATCGGCAGACGCGTTCCAGTACATGGCAATGGCTGGCTGGAAAACGGAGGATATGCTTGGCGGTATCGAGGGTATCATGAGCCTTGCAGCCGCCTCCGGTGAAGATCTGGCGACTACATCGGATATTGTGACGGATGCCCTGACAGCTTTCGGACTTACCGCCGAAGACAGCGGGCATTTTGCAGATGTTCTGGCAGCGGCAAGCTCCAACGCAAATACAAACGTATCAATGATGGGCGAGACTTTCAAATATGTTGCGCCTATTGCCGGAGCGCTGAATTTTTCCGTTGAGGACACGGCAGAAGCTATCGGACTTATGGCGAACAGCGGCATCAAGGCAAGTCAGGCAGGAACATCCCTAAGAGCTATTCTTACTGCAATGACGGATACAAGCGAAAAGGCTTATTCTGCTTTTCAGGAGCTGGGTGTAGAAACGATAAACGCAGACGGTTCTATGAGAGGACTTAATGAAATCCTCGGCGACTTGAGAACAAGCTGGCAGGGACTTACCGAGGCTGAACAAGCTGACTATGCTCAGCGTATAGCAGGAAAAGAGGCAATGTCAGGATTTCTTTCTCTTGTTAACGCAGCACCGGGAGATATTGACAAGCTTTCGGGTTCTATCCGTGACTGCGACGGTGCGGCCAGTGATATGTCTGCAACTATGGTCGATAATCTACAGGGAGACATGACGATTCTGGGCAGCGCTGTGGACGGAATGAAGATTTCACTTTCAGAAAAGCTGAATCCCGCCCTGCGTGATGTTGCTCAGTATGTCACATCCAAAATGCCGGAGATAGAAAAAGTTCTTGAAAAAGCAGTCAGCAAGGCAATAAAATTCCTTGACTTTTCCGTGAAAAATCTTCCGAAAGCCGTTGATTTTCTTAAAAAATCCACGCCCGTAATCAAAGGCATAGGCGCAGCATTAATTGCATGGAAAATCACTGAGAAAGTTAAGCCGGGAACAGATGCGGTAAAAAAGTTCTTTTCCTCTGTCAAGTCCGGAAATTCGGTTATGGAAGCGTTTAGTTCCACGCTGAAAGCCAATCCTTTCAGAGTTGTTGCTGCCGGTGTGGGAATTGCGGCAACAGCAATTGATTATTTCAGCGACAAAGTCAAAGTGGGAAAAAGCGAAACTGACAAATTTATCGAGGAACAGGAGGAATATCAGAGACAGTGCCGTGAATCCATAGATCATATCAAGGATTTAAAAAAAGCCGCCGACGAAAACGCCGTCAAGGTTGATATAGAATACGACGATATTCGGCAAAAATGGGACGAGCTGCAAAAGCTTGTTGATCAGAACGGCAAAATAAAGCAAGGCTACGAGGAGCGAGTGAAATATATCGCCAACGAGCTTACGGCGGCAACAGGCGTGGAAATAAAGCTTGTTGACGGTCAGATTCAGAAATACGGCGAGCTGAAATCCACAATTGAAGAGACTATTGAGAAGCAGAGGGCGCAGCGGTTATTCGAGGCTTATAGTGCAAACGAAGCTGAGCTTGGTCAGAATCAATCTGACGCTAAAAAGGAATATTTTGATGCTAAGAATAATGCTGCTGAAAAGTATAATTTGTTACAAGAAGCAGAATCAAAAATTAGTCTCTTCAAAAAGGGATATGATGTAGGTGAAACAGATTTAGGTGTTCTCGAAAAACAAAGAGACAGGGCTCTGGAGCATTACAATACAGCAGTGACTTCTCGTAATGAAGCTCAGGAAAAATACGACCTTGCCACATCTGAACTCGACTGGCTCATGCGAGCTGAAAACCTGATAGCGGATGGTGAATTTGAAAAGGCAAGCAGACTTCTGACCGAGCATAACGATCAATACAAGAAGGTCATTGCCGATAAAAATGCTACCGATGATGAGCGCCGAAAGGCTTATAACAATACTCTTGAAAAAATGAACAGCGACTTCGATCTTGCCAACAAAGCCGCAGAGAACGGATGTAAAGAAAGTTCCAAAAAGCAGATGCAGACGGTCGCCGATGCACTGGCGGAAAACGTTGAAGCGAGTCTTGACGGCGGTTTGAAATCAGGGGATGTTTTTGGGAGAAGCTTTAAGGATACCTGTAAGCGGCTGCTCGATCAGGGCGTCGATTTATCCGAACTGGAGAGGCTAATGAAAGAACGCGGCTATAATCTCGGAGATACGCTGGGTGTATTCCTGCGAAACGGCTTTGAATCCCAGATCGGTACATTCGGAGAATCAGTGGGGAACGCCATTGACGGCATAGTCGGCACGATTCAGGATGCCCTCAATTCTTCACTAAGCTATGGACCTCAACCGGAGATAAGTTTTAAAATCCCGAATATGTTTAACGAAATCTTTGATAACATTCCGTTTTTCGCCGCCGGCGGTTTTTTAGGCAGCGGACAAGGCATAGTAGCCGAAGCAGGACCGGAGCTGATAGAGATAATGAACGGCGGAGCGAAAATAACTCCGCTGACGGGAAGCGCCCGGAACACGCCTGTAACATCCGCAGGGAGCAGCAGAAACGTATACATAAACAACACAATAAATGCAAAGATTTCCGGCAGTTATGATATGCGGCGGCTTGCGGAAGATCTTGCCTGCGAACAGCGGAGAGCAGAAAGGAATATGGGCTTATGAGCAGCTTTATTTTCAACGGATATAACAGTGAAGAGCTTGGACTTATGGTGACAAAGCCGATCGTACGCCCTTCGTGGGCTGCTGTGTACAGCGAACTTACGGCAGCCGGAGGAATCCGGAAAGTCATGCAGCGGATGAACACTTTTGACAATGCATCATTTTCGATAGAAACATATCTGGACGACGCTTCACCGGAGAATATCCGTAAGATATACAAGGCGCTGAACGGCTCGGGGAAGCTGGTTATTTCTACGGCACAGGACGAATATCTTGATGTGATACTCGGTCCGATTACACCTGAACCGGTTGCGCTGCTGGCGGCGGAGATTTCAATATCCGTCACGGCACGCCCCTTTGCATACGCCGTATCACCTACGGAAGTCAACCTGACAGGTTCGATAGATTACACGGCTGTTGACAATACCGGAACTGTTTTTTCTGCCCCTGAATTCCGTCTGAAAGGCGAAGGGGACGTGACTATCACTGTAAACGGAGCGGATTTTATTATCAAGATTCCGTCTGAGCTTAATTCGCAGGAAATCATAATCGACTGCGATTCCCAAGCGGTTTACTATGTGGACGGGGATAATAAAATCTCAATAACGCAGCTGACTTACAATAATTTTCCACTACTTCATGAGGGGATGAATTATGTTAAGCATTCCGGAAATGTAACGGCTGCTTCAATAAACGTAAAGGAACGGTACATATAATGTTAGGCACAGGCACGCAGACAGACCCATACATTCCCGGAAACTGGGGCGAATTTATAACGGCTGTCGGCACAAAAAACGCTTATGTAAGCCTGCCGGAGGGCGGCGGAACGTTTGATATGAACGAGATAGCGCCGACCGGGGTTGGGATAATTACGGCAAACTGCGAGGAAATCAAC
>CAJTWQ010000071.1 GCA_910579835.1 uncultured Ruminococcus sp. | reverse complement strand
TCCTCTGTTTTTTTCTTCGCCTGAAATTCAATCTGCAGTTTTGCTCTTCTCTAATTTTAGAATTAAAATAAGTCTTTACTGCCGCTGCGCCGAATTTAAAAACTGCTGCCCCATGTTTTCAGTTCTTCAGCCGAAATATCTGCGGAGAAACATCTGCCTTCTTTTAAAATAGCTCCTCTGCATGAATCCGCAAGCTCTGCATTGGTATTACCCATGCCGCTGCCGCCGGAAGTTGCAAATGGAATAATTTTTTTGCCGGTTAGATCATACTGTTCAAGAAACGTATTTATTATTGTCGGTGCAATATACCACCAGATAGGAAATCCGATATAAATCTTATCATATTGTTCCATACAGTTGATCTTATTTGCAACGGCAGGTCTTGATTCCTTGTTTCTCATTTCAATGCTTGAACGGCTGTTTTTATCCATCCAGTTCAGATCTGCAGCAGTATAGGGGATTTCGGGCTTTATCTCAAAGAGATCTCCTTCGACCGCCTTTGATAATTTTTCTGCCAGTTTTGAAGTAACTCCGCTTGCGCTGAAATATGCCACTAAAATATTGCTCATAATAATTTACCTCATTTCAATTTAATGTAATCTTCATCGCTGATCGGTTCGAGCCATTCATTGCGAGCGTTCTCTCCCGGAACTTCAACGGCAAGGTGACTGAACCAACTGTTCGGAGCCGCGCCGTGCCAGTGTTTCACTTCCGCGGGAATATTAACAATATCGCCGGGATGCAGTTCCCGAACTTCTTTGCCGTATTCTTGATAATAGCCGCGTCCGGAAATACAGATAAGGATCTGTCCGCCGTTCTTGTCAGCATGGTGGATATGCCAGTTATTTCGGCATTTTGGTTCAAAGGTCACGTTGAAGATACCAACTTGTTCCGTTGAAAGAGGGGCAAGGTAGCTTTGACCCGTGAAGAATTGCGAAAAAGCGTCGTTGGGCTCTCCGATAGGGAAGATCATACTGTTTGCATGGGCCGTTTTTTCGTCGGTCACATTTTCAGTCCAGATTTCTTTGGCCATACGGAAAACCGCCCATGCTTTAGGCCAGCCTGCATAAAACGCCGCATGAGTGACGATTTCTGCAATTTCCGTTTTTGTAATTCCATTTGCTTTTGCGGACATTAGATGATACTTAAACGATTCGTCTGTCAGTCCCATAGCCATAAGCGATACAATTGTCACAATGCTTCTGTCACGGAGGGAAAGCTTTTCTTCTCTGTTCCATATTTCACCGAAAAGTACGTCATCGTTGAGCTGTGCAAATTTCGGCGCGAATTCGCCCAACTGGTCCCTGCCTGCTGTTTGTTTTATTGACATGATCATTACCTCCTGTTGCTTTATATTACATTTCATTGATGATCATCAAATCTTTTCGACTAATTTTTCATCTAACTGAGTTATCATCCTCACCATGAGGCAGCATGCTTTCATCGTTTGTCTTGTCAGATGGAAAATGATATTTGATGTCTCTGGTTTCTATTATACAACCTGGAGCCAACTCTAAGTCAATAGGTTTTAAGAAAATCTACCTTTTATACAAAACGGCACTCTGAGCTTTGTACAGAGTGCCTATGTTTGCCATTGAATTTTAATATTGAAATGCTAGATGATTCGTGAATATTTTACATGCAAAATCAAGAACAAAAAATTAGGAAAGTACAGGTTTTTAGTTGGTGCATTAATAAAAACTTGAATTTATTTCAGAACGGATACCGCATCGGAGATCGTTTTTTCCATAGCTTCGCTGCCGTATTTATCAACGTCTGATTTGCTTTTAGCTCCGTGAGTGAGACAGCCTGCGCCGCCGATACAGCCGCCTGAACATGCCATTCCTTCAATGAAATTGGCATCAAGAAGATTTTTGGATTTCTTCATAAGGGCGGCGCGGCAGGCCTCAATGCCGTCACATGAAACAGCTTTCAGCGGAAAATCATCAAGTTCCTGTTCCGTTAAAGCTTCTGCGACAGCATCAGAAAGTCCTCCGCAGCGGGCGAAAATTCTTCCGAAATATGAAGCATTATCAAGAACGCCTTCCCCAAGCTGAGTAATATCAATATCACGGCTGTCGAAAAGCGCCTGCAATTCCTCAAAAGTCAGTGCGGCATCAACATACGGCTTGACGGATTCTTTCTGTACTTCCGCTTTTTTTGCAGTACACGGACCGATGAAAATGACTTTTGCATTTTTGTCGGTTTCTTTTATGTATTTTGCAATTGCAGCCATCGGTGAAAGATTATGGCTTACAAACGGCGTCAATTCAGGAAACGATTTATGTATATATTCAACAAATGCAGGACAACAGGAGCTTGTAAGGAAGTCCTTTTCCGCCAATTCCTTGGCTTCTGAAAGCGCAACCATGTCTGCGCCGAGAGCTGCTTCAACAACAGTATGAAAACCCAGAGCCTTTATACCTGTTATAACCTGACCAAGCTTTGCATAGGTAAACTGACTTGAGATCGACGGAGCAACCACTGCATAAAGCTTGTAGTTTCTGCCCTCGCTGCTTTTTTTCAACAGGTCAATTGCATTGAGCATAAAGGATTTATCCATTATTGCGCCGAAAGGACACTGGTATACGCAGGCTCCGCAGGAAATGCATTTGTCATTGTCAATTGTAGCTGCCTTATTCTCGTTCATAGAAATAGCCTTTATCTTACAGGCGTTCTGACATGGACGTTTTCGGCTTACTATAGCTGTATACGGGCAAACCTTAGAGCATTGCCCGCACTCTCTGCATTTGGATTTATCAATATGAGCAACATGATCGCTGTCAAAGGAAATCGCTCCGAATTTACATACATCCTCGCACCTATGAGCAAGGCATCCGCGACAGGCGTTTGTGACTTCATATCCGCCGACCGGACATTCGTCGCAGGCAATATCAATTACTTCAATAACATTGGGATTTTCCTTGTTTCCGCCCATAGCAAGCTTCACACGTTCCGCGGCAATGGCGCGCTCCTTATAAACGCAGCACCTCATTGTAGGAACTTTTCCTGGAACAATGAGCTTTGGAATGTCAAGAATATTGTCGTACAGTGTGTCGTTCCATGCCTGACGAGCTACCTCGCGGAGGACTTTGTATTTCAAATGCTGAATTTTAGTATCAAATTTTCTCATATAGATCTCCTTAGAAATAGCTTACTTTTATTCGCTTGCCCATTTGCTTCAGACAATGTGACAGTTCCTCTACAAGCTTCATCTTGATGCTGAAATTAATGGGAAGATCAGGATTCTGATGCGCCGGATTCATGGCACGTCCCACATAAAAATTAATATCCGTAGCTTCTTCGAAAAGCAACTGACTGATAAGCGACGCACCGTCGTGCCGGCTGCTCCAAAGCTCGTATTTTTCATTGGAATCAAGATAATCCTGCGCATATTCAAGAACACGGTTTACGGTGATAACACCCTCGGTAACAAGATCAACTCCTTCAATTTTGGCAATTGGCGGTATATCAGACTTTTCGTAGTCCAGACTCGCACGGAGAGGCCGGCGGAGATAGCTTGCTGCAATTGTCGAGGTAGTTCCGCCGCAGATGATATGTTTGCCTTCCTTTGAGAAAAACAGAGACATCATGCGGCTGCAATCATCGCGGTTAGAGGGCGGACCAAAAAGAATATTCATAGGTTCACGTCTGCGGACTTTTAAAACACAGGCAGTAGCATCATCGCCGGGCTGTTCGCCGTAAAGGCGATTTACCTCGTCAACAAGGTATTTTGCAAGGGTTTTCGCAGTATAGCCTGCTTTAGCAAGCGCTTCCATGTAGATGATAATGTCATCCCTCTGCCAGCCGAAATTATAGCCTATTCCGATACCTGCATGAGGACATCCGTCGCTCATTGCAATGAATACATCGTTCTCCTGAAGCTTCACTGAAGAACGGAAAATTTTCTTTCCGCCGATAATCATTTCCGTTTTGGGGTAATCGTAATTTTCACCGTTGCGGATAAGTATCACCTGCGGATTGTCATATTGAATCAGTTCCGCTGTTTCATTATTGATTATATGTATAATTGTAAATGTAGAGTACGCAACTCCGCGAACCGAACATATCGGTAGGGTAGCCGCAATAGTTTCAACACAGTCCTCGATCGAAAGACCACTTGCCATCATTGTAGAAATTATCTTTGAAGTAAGGGTTGACAAAATACTTGCTTTCACACCGCTTCCAAGACCGTCTGCAAGTACGATAACAGTAGAATTTTCATTATGTTCCACGATGTCTACATGGTCGCCGCAAAGCTGTTCGCCAACATGATTTATGCTTTTCCAGCCAATATCGGTACATAAATTATTCATTTGCGATACTCTCCTTTAGTTTGGAAAGCGCTATTTTGGTCTCAGCCGCAGTCTCTCCCAGAAGCGATGCTATTTCCTGAACTATCCGCATCTGCTTATCGACGACTTTATCTGCAATTTCTACGGTCTGGCGGCTTATGTTCTCTTTCTTTTCGCGCTCTGTTTCCTCATCGGTAACATCGCTCATAATGCATATCAGCAGATGATATTCCCTGTCGTAAATAACCGACTGCTCTACATATTTCTTGTATTCTGCAAGATAAATTCTTCGGTCACGAATATCTCGTCCGCTGCTGAGGACTTCCATAAATACGGTCGGATCAAGGATGCGTATGACCTGCTCGCCTAAAACATCTGAGGCATAGCGGATATTCATGATTTTTCTTGCAGCATTGTTTATCTGCTGAACTTCAAGGTTTTCATTGAGGACAATAAGTCCGTTGGGCGTGTTGTTTACTATATTGTCTGAGAAGCTCTCAGCTTTATCTTTGAGAAACGGCAGACACATTGATACTTCCGCCTTGCCCTGATAAATAGCTATTGCTTTCTCACGGCAGGTGTTGTATCCGCAGGAGCCGCAGTTTAGCTCGTCAGCTGCCTTGACTTTGCCCATTTGACGTAATATTGAGGATATCTCCGTCTCTGAGGGCAATTGGGTATTCCTGTTTATTATGCCGAACGACTTTTTTATTTCGGCGGCGAGAGGCTGTTCCACGTCAAAATCAAGCTTGCCGGCAAATTTGGCTATAGCTGTATAGTCATGTACAGGAGAATGATGATGCTTCTCCATAACAGGGCCGCCGACGCAGCTTCCGATACAGGCAGACATCTCAATAAAACAGTTTTTTATATTTCCGCTTTCAATTTCACGAAGCGCAGCAATACAGTTTTCAACGCCGTCAATTGCCATATATGTATATCTGGGGTTGCTGCAAGCCATAGTTTTGAGGATTCCGCCAGTTGTAGGGAAAAATCTTGCACGGCTCTTTTCCTCGCTGTCGGGAATTTTTTTAAGCTCAATATTTTCTGCTTTCAGCCATGCGGACAGTTCCTCAAATGTGAGGACTGCATCAACAATGCCCTTGTATTTGTCAGCCTCATCTTTTTTGGAAACACAAGGTCCTACAAAAACTGTTTTTGCAGATGGATAACGTTTTTTCAAGTCTAAGCAATGAGCCTGCATGGGCGACATTACATCTGCAAGATAAGGCAGAACATTGGGGAAATATTTCTGTATCAGGAGATTCACCGAGTGACAGCATGAGGAAATAAGCACATTTCGTCCCTCGTCCAGCATATGCTCATATTCGGTCTTGACCATTGTTGCGCCTATTGCGGTTTCTTCTGCTGTAAGAAAACCCAGCTGTTTCAGAGCCGCGGTCATTTCGGTTATGCCGACGCCATCGTAATTTGCCGCAAATGACGGGGCAAGGCTGACAACTACGGGACTGCCCTGTAAAAGAACTTTAACTTTCTCCGTATCGTCAACGATTTCTTTAGCATTCTGAGGACAAACCACAAAACATTGTCCGCAGAGAATGCATTCGTCACCGATAATATGTGCCTGATTTCCCGAAAAACGGATAGACTTTACGGGACAATGCCGAATACACTTGTAGCAGTTTTTACAGTTGGATTTTTTCAATTTTAGATAATCGGACATATAAGCCTCTCCTTTCATATTGCCCGCCAATTAAAACATGCTGAAAATTTTCGATAAAAATGCAGTTTCCCAGAATCTTCCTCAGTATATTACAGTATGGTTTTGCGCTCTCCTAAGTAAACTGCATTTTTCTGTCAGCTTTTTGACAATGCTGGATGGGCGGAGCAATAACAGTATTCTGCCGCAGATGACTACGGCAGAATTTATGTATTTATTTAAGCTTGGTAAGTATCTCATTATTGAAAAATTCATTGACAGTTTCAGGAGTTACTGAGAAAAAACTGTCGTCAACAGTAACGCATACACCCTGTTGGCATTTTCCCATGCAGAAGGTTCCGCCAAGCTCTACGGAGTCCTTTAAATTATGCTGATTTATTTGATACTGGAGCTGTTCCACCACCTGACGGGAACCCTTCAGGTGGCAGGAACTTCCGATACAAACGGTTACTTTCATATTATTCCCTCCTTAAAAATCATTCATAATCCACAACATCAACCCATGAAAGCAAGAATTCACGTTCTTTTTCGTTGCCCTTTACAGATTGCGAAGCAGCAACTATAGGAAGCCATTTCTGTACATACTGTCTGGCTGTGTCGCTCTTCTCGCAGAACAGATTAAGATACTTGTCTGCTGCCTTAATATCGCCGCTTAGCCAAAAAAGCAGATATGTTCTTGCAGCATCGGCAGATGCGTTTCCCTGAGTTGCGTGTGACCAGTCAAGAATATAAGGAACATCGTCTTCGGTAATAATGATGTTGGACGGGTTAAAATCTCCGTGGCAAAGCTTTATGTGCTTAGGCATTCCTTCAAGAC
>CAJTWQ010000070.1 GCA_910579835.1 uncultured Ruminococcus sp. | reverse complement strand
TGAGTATATGCTGCATGAAAAGATACAGTCAACGATCGGATTGATTGAAGATGTTGCTGATAACAGAAAAAAAGATAATGACAATGCTGCAATTGCCAAACGAAATTCTATTTTTTTTGATAACTTTGCAAAACTTACGCCTTCTATTATCTCTTATATTATTGCTAAGAGATATTTCAGTTTTACGTTAAAGGAAAATACATTTGCTGTTTTACGGGAGCTTATAAATTATTCTAAAACTACCTTTGATAATGCCAAAGCTGTAAATCCCTCTGCTTTCAAACAAAAAACAGAATCATTTATTGAAGCAATATCAAAGGAATGGGAAACATTCTATAAGGCCCAAAATGGTGAACTGATCAACGAACTTAATATCATAGGTCTTGTTCATCCGACTCCATCTGTTGTAAGAGGGTGCATTACTCCTTTAAACAAGTGCGAAAAATGGCCGTTAACACAAGAAAGTGTTGACTCATATATGGAAGCACAGAAGAAAGCAGAGACTCTTCTGAAAGAAATGAGATTTGATGATGAGATACAAGAGTTTCTTGTTAAAGTTCGTGACAAGAAAGCCACTCTTACCGACATTACTCCTTCTATTCTGGAATGGATACAGTCAGAGAATATTGCTGATAAAGTAAGCCTGAGTATCAGGAACACTATGTAGAGCTAAAAACCTCGGAAGCCGTATAACCATTAAAAAGACTTCCGAGGGCTTTATCTGTAAGAAGAGGAAGTGTAATATATGGCAATGAGAATACCTTGGGATAAGTATGAAACCGCTATCTTGATAGATACCTGTATTCAGGTTATAAACGATAAAACGGATAAAAATACAGCCATAAAAATTGTATCTGAAAAATTGCGCAAAAGAGCAGTAAATAGCGGTATTACAATTGACAGTGTATATCGTAACGAAACCGGAATAAGAATGCAAATGAATGCTATCATGTCGCTGATTCAAGATGAACGCCCCGGACTTAACAACGTATCTAAGTTGTTCTATGAAATGCTCGAATTGTATAGAACAGAATATTCAACTTTTTCAGCTATACTAAAAGAAGCCTACAAGCAAACTGCTGACATTCGTACACAGCAAATGGATTTTGATAAATTGTTGATAGCAAATCATCAGGTAGATGCTGTATTTTTTCATAGTCCGGAGGAAAAATATGGTTTTTAAGCAATTGGTTTTACTTTCCGTTTGTACTAAATAATAATCACTATACATCAGCAGAACAGTTTATTATGCATCAAAAATGTTTGCTATTTGGTGATAGTATTTCTGCAAATACCATACTTGAAACTGAGTATCCGGAAAAGCAACAATATATAGGTCGTAACACTAAAGGATACATCAATAATATATGGGCTGGTAATCGTCAACTTATTGCTATTCAAGGGTTGATTGGGAAATTCAGTCAGAATGAAGAATTAAAAGAAAAGTTGTTTGACACAAGCGATGCATACCTTGTAGAATGTGTGCACACAGATAAGATTTGGGCTTGTGGAAAACGATTGGATGAACCTGATAGACTTGATGTGAGCAAATGGACTGGGCAGAACATTCTCGGCTTTTCATTGATGGAAGTGCGCAGAATATTACGTTTATCGTGCAACTCCTGATAAGTGTCATAATAAAAATTGACAAAGATATAATTTAAGTTACTATGAGTGAACGAATATGTCCTGAATACGGAAAGAAAATGAAGCAGCAGTTTATAGGCTTAAAGCACTGCAAATGTGGCATCAGTTGGCTTAAAGATGTCGGATATTTCCGAAGAACACCCGATATGATATTCTGCCTTGAACGTGTGAAAGTCGGCGGAAAGGTCAAGCAGATGCCGACTGTAAAATACAGTAACAAAAAACATAATGATGACTTCTGAGCATCTCAAAAGTCCTCATTATGCATTATTCTAAACTATGACTATCTTTCCCCTTATCCTTGCTTTTCTTTGGCTTTTTAGCGATTTTCATAGCATCACGCTTCAGCTTCGCTCTCTCAAAGTAGCAAGTCTTTTCACGTTTCGGAGCATTTTTCTTCGCCTCGATAGCCGCCTTGTTCAGTTCATCGGTCAGCGTTTTCAGCCTGTCATCCTTGCTGTCAAGTTCAGCCTGCTGGGGAAACGGCTCTGAAACGATCTTCTGAGCCTCGGCATGGTCAAGACGGAGTTTTGCAAGGTTTTCCTTTGTGCTTTCAATCCTGCCATCTATATTGTAGAGCGCAGATTCAAGCCTATTCAGGTTATGGACGAAACTCTCTATCAGCTTTGTACTGTGAGTAGCCTGACCCTGCATTTTTGCGGTCATACCGCCACCCATAGCGGAACTGTTTACGGTAGCAGACAGGTCAAATCCCTGAAAATTGCCGATTTTTACGGGTGTGTCAGCGAGTCTGATACCAAGTGCGGCATCTTCAAAAGCCTTTGCCGCCTCCTTTCTGTCGGTGTACTCTGTGCCTTGAATGGTAATCTTGAATACAGGCAGTTTGCACTCAGGATTTATAGGCAGTTTGCGGAGCGTTTCACGATCAGCATAAAGCCCGTTAAGCGTAGCTGTCAGCTTTTGCTCCTTATCGGGAAATGCGGAAATCTTGTCCTGCATTTCATAGACGGTATTTTTGTGTTCAGCTGCCAGCACTCGCAGTTCCTTGACCTCATTTTCAAGCATGAGTTTTTCTTTTATTCTCTCGTCACCCGTGCAGAGTGCCTTGATCTCGGAGTATGTCAGTGCCTGCTGGTCAACGTCCTCGCAACGTCTTGCAGGGGCTTTACTTGTCATAATCTGGCTGATAAATTTCTGCTTGTTTTCAAGTGTCTGATAGCTGTACGCATCGAACGTGCCTTTGGTAACATAGCGGAATATCTGCACGTTTTTGTTCTCATTACCCTGTCTGATGATACGCCCGGCGCGCTGTTCAAGATCCGCAGGCCGCCAAGGAATATCGAGGTCGTGAACTGCGATCAGCTTTTTCTGCACGTTCGTACCAGTACCCATTTTTGCGGTACTTCCGAGGAGTATCCTCACTTCACCCGAACGCACTTTGTCAAAAAGTTCTGCTTTCTGCTTTTCGGACTTTGCATCATGGATAAATGCGATCTCCTCCGCAGGAATGCCCTTTGCGATCAACTTGTCCCGAATATCAGTGTACACGCAGAAGTCACATTCTTCTTCAAGGCTCTCACGCTCCGCCGCCGATTTATTGTCATCGTTATCGTCACCCTCAATAGCAGCATCGCCTGCCGCCTTATGCGGTACTCCCAAATCGCAGAAGATGATCTGTGTCAGCTTGTCCTCGGCAGTCTCCGCATGGATACGGGCAACATTTTCAACGCACTTATTTAGTTTTGTGTTCGGGTCGTCCTCAAAAGACGGGTCTATCAGACGTGGGTCAAGACCGAGTTTTCTGCCGTCTGAGGTTATGCGAAGCATATTGTCGATTGACGGGTCAACGTTGCCTGCATTGATAGCATCGGCACGGTCGGCAAGTTCCTGCACAAGTTCTTGTTTGCATCACGCTGTAAAGTGGTCAGGTCATAGAGTTTCGGTGCTTTTTCGGTCTTGACTTCACGCTTGACAGATGTGATTGCCACCGATGAATTATTGCAGGAATTTACAAGCGTATCAGCGGCATTTTCATCATCAATCCTTTCTGAACTCAGCGTAAAATCACCGCAATTAAGGTCAGCCGTGAAATATTTCTGCTTAACAAAAATATCCACATCACTGTCACGCTTGACGATCATTGCAAGGGTAGGGGTCTGCACACGCCCGATATTCAGTTTGCCGCCGTAACGACAGGAAAAAAGGCGAGAACCGTTCATGCCCACAAGCCAGTCAGCCTTTGCCCTTGCAAATCCTGCGCTGAATAAATTATCGTATGCTGACATGGGCTTCATAACCGCAAGTGCTGATTTTATCGCGCTTTCTTCAAGGCTCGACACCCACAGACGTTTGACGGGCTTAGTGCAGTGCGCCATATTGTACACATATCGAAAAATGCACTCTCCCTCTCTATCTGCATCGGTGGCACAAATTATTTCCGTCACATCGTCACGGCTCATCAGACCTTTCAGCAAGTTATACTGCGCTCTTGTGCTGTCTGTAACGGTAAACTGCCACTTTTCGGGGATCATGGGCAGCTGAGAAAAACTCCAACGCTCCTCCCAACCGTTGCCGTAATTGTTCGGATATTTCAACCCGACCAGATGCCCGACACACCATGATACAATGTATCCGTTGCCCTCGGTGTAGCCTTTCTGCGTTTTGTCAGCCCCGACCACGGCACTGACCGCACGTCCGACACTGGGCTTTTCGGCTATCACAAGTCGGCTCATGACTTGTCACCTCTGTCACCTGACGGCTTGATGCAGCCGCAGTCAGGCTCGTCATAGTCGGAAAGGCTGTAATAATCGTCCTCATCGCCATACTTCTGACGGATACGCTCCCTGCTTTCGCCGTTTGTTTCTCCCAGCTTATAGGCGACAAATGCCACACCCGAAACTGCCGCCAGCTTTGCGATAACCTTAATGATCTTCTTTACCTTCATAAAAATACCTCCGTTAATATTCGATTTTTTCTCCGTAATTGATCTTCTTGATGCTCTCGATGTTCGCCCCGAGATCAAGCCCGTTCCAGTTGTAATAGCCCCAACTTCCGCTGTATGCCACGCAGGACGGTAAAGTATAATCATCATAGATAAATTCCACGATGCACTTGCCACCGTTGCCGAAATTGTGATACTTGCCCTCACCGTCATCAGCCCAGCCCTTGCTGTCACACTGCTTGACGGTGAATTGTGTCCCGTTCTGTAATGTCACGAGATAGCGGTCGTTGTCTAAGCCGTAAAACAGCCCCAGCGCCGCACAGTAGTCGCCGTATTCATCACGACGGATTCCCGTATCAGTGATTGGGTCAACAATTGAGCCAGCGATTGCTCCCGATGCAGGCATGGCACGGAGTCCCGAGGCTCTTTCCCCAGCAAACGCTCCTGTCCAGCCGTCCTCAAATGGGTATTCCTGAATCACTTCAACAGTTTCGGTTTTGCTCTCGGCAGTTGCCGATTTTGCCGTATATCCGTCTTTTTCATCATCTTTCAGTACAGGCTTGACGGTCACGCTGTACTCATTGCCCTCACGCAGACCTGTTAGCATTTTTGTGGATTTTCTCGGATTTCTTCTCGGCATCTTCCTTGGAGAGATCGATCTCGAAAAACTCGTAGATGTACTCAAAGCAGTGGTTCTTGCTCTCGTTGGATTTGAGTTGGGTGCGGACAAGGTAGCCCAGTTCGGTGAGTTCGGCAAGGCGAGCCTTGATAGCCGACTTACCCTCTTTGCATATTCTGACGATACCCGACACAGAAAATCGCCATGTATTTGGCAGTGACAGCACTTTCAGCAGCAATCCCTTCTGTTTCGGGTTCAGCTTTTTAGAGCGTAACAGCTTGTTGCTGATAACAGTGAAGTGACTGTCTTTTTTGACTTTATAGAGAGTAGCGTTTTCAGCCGTGTATGTTTCCATAACAACATCATCCTGCGGAACGGAAGTGTTCTTTGCCGAATACTCATAAAAGTCATAGACATACTTGATACGACCGTGAGTTTCCTTTGACGGCATCAGCTTTGTCCGCACAAGATAGCCCCACGTTTCCAGTTCTTTCAGCATATTGCGGACGGCAGTTTCGCCGACAGCACATATCTTTTCCAGCCCCTTGATCGTAAAATTCCAGTTTTTGGGCAGACTCATAGCCTGTGCCAGCAGAAGTATCGCCTGACAGCTGATATTTGTTGAGCCGATAAAGCCGTTGCTGAGCATCGTAAAATCGGCTGTCTTATGCACACGGCACACTGTATCACCGATAGTTTTTTGAATTACCTTGTCCATTTCCTCACCTCGTTTACATACCCGTCATTTCATGGAAGCCCCACGGCTGATAGGTGAACATCATTTCGGGTATTCTTCTTTTGTTGACAGCGTAGACCTTGCCGTAAGGCTTGCTGATCTCAAGCAGGAGATTGTTGTAGTCTTCCTTGCCCGTCAGTTCATCGACCGCCTTGCTGACTTCCTCGGGGTCATAGTTCTGCATTTCTTCAAATGCGAACATCTCCTCAAGGGTCGCATAGTCACACCTCGGATCGTTCATCATGAGCCTGAACAGCTCACGGCTGATCTTCATCAGGTCGTACTTCCTGCGTGTTCCAAAATCAATTTCTCCGATCTCAACCTTTGCCATTGATAGACCTCCTGTAAAATTTTCTTGCCTGTCTGCCGACAGGCAGGCAGAAAAGAAAAGCACTCCTCACTGACCGTCAGGCGACAGTCGTTTGAGAAGTGCTTTCACACATATTCAGTTTTCATTTGGACACAAAAATAGCGGACAGCACTTCATGATTATGAAACACTGTCCGCTATTGCAGATCACTATTAAATTGTTGTCAACAGGCTTTCTACCGGCTTTTTCAGTTCTTCTACCAAGTTTCTACCGACCTAAACGGCGGTAGTTTTCTACCAGATTTCTACCGAATTTTTCAAAAACAGCGATTTTTATGATTCTCGGAGTTTCAGGGCTTTTCTCCGTTTCTACCGCAAAAACCCTTGATTCTTTGGGCTTTAAATACTCCTTAATGCCTACCAATGACCACTATTGCCGAATAGGGGCAACAATATCATATTTTTTCTTGAATTACAATAGTTTTAGTGAAAAAAAGCACTTTAACAAAATATGCTTTTTGAGAAAAAAGAGTAAAATAAGAGATATGAAAAAATGCTGTTTCCGTGTATCAAATAAACTCTGTTCTTTACAATCATTGAATTTTGATACACGGAAAC
>CAJTWQ010000069.1 GCA_910579835.1 uncultured Ruminococcus sp. | reverse complement strand
CTTTCTCCTCTCTGGCGTAAACATACCGCTGATCTGTACCGACAGTAAGATAAACTTTTACAGAGCCGGTGCCCTCGATAGTTTTCAGAAATCCCTCCAGCCTTTTCTCTGTTTCATGGCAGTAATCTGCGGAATCGTAAACTCCGGAACCGTTCTCGTTTATAGGCGACTCGTCCGCTTGTTTTTTTCCAGGAACAAAAGAGGAAAGCATTATCAGCAACAATCCGCCTATTCCAAGTATCATTACTGCTGTTACCGTTTTTTTATCCCCTTTCATGCTCTTGAATTTTTCAGTTATGTTCATCAACAACCTCCGTTTCACTGCCAAGACTGCTCCTGACGATTTCTGCCGCCTTTTTGAAATTGTCTGTTTTAAGAGTGACCTTAGTAATAGATATGCTTCCGTCAGCCAAAATATTAACCTCCGTTTCAATTTTTTCGCAGCTTATTCCGGAAGACTGTATCTGCTGAAGCAGTACAGCTGAAACGTTATAAGAAGTCTGCCGACGAAGCTCCTCATTGTATATTTCCTGAGAACACCCGTAATCCGAGACATTGTTTGAACTAAATTCTGACAGATCAATAATAAATCCGCCCTTGAAAAAAGGAGCTGCCGCCGCTGTTATGAGCACAAGATTAAGAATCAGCTTCATCTGATTTTTCAGTCTTGTACCTGAAACCAAACTTTCTACAATGCAAATAGCCGCTGAAACAGTACATACGGCTATAACGGAATTCTTTATTCCTTCCATCTTTCCCTCCTGCACATCTATGAAAAGGACTGAATAAGTATGCCAGTGCATATAATGAGCATAACAGAATAGCAGATAAGCACGCTCTGTACTATAGCAAGACTGCTGTCTATAGCCTTCATAAGCCTCACAAGCGGTTCCGCCGACATAAGCTCTGCAGCAGTCGTGCTTATCCACATAACTCCGCGGAACGCCAGAATCTCAATAACAGGCGGAAGAATAAGCAAAATAACTGCGATATTTCCAGTTGTTCCTATAGTTGAACGCATAACGTCAAAGCTCCCTCTGACCGTAGCGTATGCATCGGAAACGGCTCCGCCGACAATTGGAACAAATCCTGATATTATGTACTTTGCCGTTTTGGAGGCGGCGCCGTCAGTTTTAGCGGCAAGAGTGCATTTCATAGCGGAAAAACCTGTAAATAAAGTCATTGAAACAGTCATTGCCCATGTGATTATTTTTTTAATAAGTTTAACGATGCTATCTGCTGACACATTCGAAAACACACTGCCGGAAACAGCTAAAACTGCTGTTACTCCCAGAACAGGCATAAGATATTTATTGGTCAAAGCTGTAAACAGCTCCGATGCCCCCAGAATCATTACACTGTAAATACCGCCGGAAAGAGTTCCTCCGCAGGCAATGGTTATTCCTGCAAATACGGGAACAAAAACAAGCATGAAGCCACCCGTCCGCTGAACAGCAGACAGCGCATTTTCATAAACCACGAATAAAGACGGTGTAATGGATGTGACTGCGGTCAGAACACAGACCATATTATACAGATCTGAATTTCCGTTTTTAGTAAAAACGCCATCTCCAATTCCTTTGACAGCAGCAGTAAATATGATGACCGCTAATAGTGTTCCCAGAAGCTTCATAGGTGCATGAAGTCTATCCGATAAAGAGTCAATAATACGATTTAACAATTCACTGAAAGTAAGACCGCTTATATCTCCGAACTCCCAGTCAATATCGTAATCTGCAAGAATATCGTCAAGATCCTCGGTTATCTCCGCCTGTTCCGCCTCGTATTCCGCAAAGGAATCTATTGGTGAAACTGCAAAAAGCATAATAATTGAAATTACTGCAAGTGCAAAAATACGTTTCATATTCCCTGATCCTAAATCATTTCATTAATTTTTTCCAACAGAGAACGGATTATCGGCAGACTCATAAAAGCCAGCGCCCCCCGTCCCCATAGTTCCGCTGCCGATGCTATAGCTCCTTCTCCGCTGTCTGAGCATATCTCACAGGTTATCTGGGTTATAAAACAAATTGCCGCCGCTTTGAAAATAATAGACATATAGCTGTCCGAGATTCCTGCACCGGCAAAAATTTCCTGTACTTCTGATATAACAGGCTCAATGAACAACACAAATCCTCCTATAACAGCGGAGCATACTCCCAGGGCTATCATCATCGACTGTTCACGGCAGTATTGACGCAGGAGGACGGCCAATACCGCAGAACAGATGCAGAAAACAGATACGGAAAAACAGTTCCCTACCATAAGCCGAATACCGTCTTGACTGTTTCAAAAAGATTTCCTATCTCCTGCACGATCACAACAAGAACGACTATCAGCCCTGCCAGTGTCGTCATCATAGCCTGCTCCTCACGTTCTGCACGCTTCAGAACCAGATTGAGGACTGCTACTATTATTCCTGTTCCTGCAATTTTGAAAATGAGATCAATGTCCATTTTTATATCCTTTCGTTAAGAGGATGTATAGACTGAATCTATATCAATATTTTCAACATCCATTAATACAAGCTCTAAATTATAAGAATTCCGGCCATGACGCCGAATAAAGCTCCTGCGCTGCGATAAAGCCGGCTTTTGCGAATGAAATCTTCCTTCCTTCTGCTTTCAAGTCCGCTAAGCTCCGATTCAATAGCCTCAATAGACATCATCTGACCGTCAATATCGCTTGTGCCTATAATTTCCCCGAAACTTAGAAGAATACCTCTTTCATCGTCCGGAATGTTCTCCTGACTGTAAACAGCTTTCTTCCACTGTTCATGAAAATTTTCACCCTGTGAAAAACTCTCCGGCAAGCCATTAAGGAATGTCAGCATTTTAAGATCAGAAGAGGATCTAAGCCTGGATGAAAGCTCATATACATTCAGTCCCTGAAAACGTATAAAAATTGCCGACATTCTTAGCAGTTCTCCTGTTTCGCGGCAAAACTCAAGATTACTTTTCAATCCTTCAGCTTTGGCAAATCCTCCAACTGTACCGGCAGCGGCAAACATCAGAGCCGCAATTACTCTCAGCAGCATCTTGCAAGTCTCCTTATTTCTTTGATTCTTGAAGGACAGCAGCTTCCCCATAAAAACACGGCGTAGTCAAAAACACCGGATTCTATAAGAGGCACAGCGGCCTTTCGGCTGAGCATTTCCTCATAGCTTTCAGCGTGAAGTGACGCAGTGAAATTCACTCCGCATCCGAAACCGCTCAATATCGCTTCAGCATCGCACGGTTCTGAAATCTCATCGCAGATTATCATGTCGGGAGACAGCGTTCTGACAGCGGCAGCAACCCCGGCAGCACGTCCAGAGCCTATGATCACATCAGTCATAGCTCCTATATCCCGGCCGGGAATTCCGCCGATACTGGCTGAGATCTCATTTCTTTCATCAATAAGCGCCACCTTTCGGCTGTCTCCCAGAAGCCGGCATAAATCCCGAAGAAGCGTGGTTTTACCTGAATTGACACCGCCGCATATAAGTACGCTGCTTCCGCTTGTCTTTCTAAAGAGTTCTTCTGCGCATCCAGTCACCGACCTCGCTATTCTGAAATTGAGACTGCTGAAATCTCTGATCGTTCTGCTCTCTGTTTCCGAGACTGTTCCTGAAACGCCTACACGAATTCCTCCTCCGATTACAAAAAAACCCTCACGAAGCTCCTTTGAACAGCTGTGCACTGAATATCGGCACAGCGCTTCGACAATTTCCCGTATATCAGCGGCAGACGCGGCAATACATGCTGAATTTTTATGATTTGCCGTTAGTCTGCCACTTTTCGTCAGGAACATTATTCGTCCAGGATAAACAAACGATATCGCTCTTCCGCTGCGAATTCGTATCTCACTAAGATCACGACGATCCTCTAATGCAGTTAAACTCATAGCGCGGCGTATCTCCGGAGTTGCATAAGATGAAATAGTTTCATAGCTTGTACGTCCGTTCAAGACTTCTCTCCCCTTTCACTTAATCATATTCAAAACAACCTTATATTATGACAGAAAAACGACTCTGCCGAAGCAAAGCCGTTTAAAATATATTATAACAAAAAACTGTTAGATAATAATACTAATCAACAGATTTAAGGGATTCAGCCATGTTTATCCTTTCAAGCTTTATTTCCATAAAGAGATTTACTATAAAATTAAATGCGAAAGTAAGTACTGCGCTGAAAATAAAGCTCATCGGAAGAATCCTTGTACGGAAAGAAATAAGGTCTACCACAATCTGCGCCATAACAAATTTATGAAGAAGTATTCCCAGCCCTAAACCAACAGCAGTTCCAAAAGCAGTAAGAGTCAGATTTTCACGAAGCACATATGCAGAAGTTTCACGGCGAAAAAAACCCAGTACCTTTATTGTAGCTATTTCCCGAAGTCTTTCCGTAATGTTAATATTTGTCAGATTGTATATGACAACAAACGCTAGTCCGGCTGCACTGAAAATAATGAGGATAACAATATAATTCAAACTGCTCATCATATTTGCCATACGTGTTCTCAAATACTTGAAAAGTATTACCGACGTCACATCGTCTGTTCCGGATAAAGAAGAAACTTCGCTGCCATCGTCACCAGGTTTAAATTTAAGATATGCTCCGTTATATGCAACGGATGAAAACAATTGCGTCTCAATAGTCTCCGGAGATATAAAAATATAATTGTAAACATGATTTTCAAAAACTCCCGTTACTTTTACATTCATCTCATGCATATTTTCGTCACGAAGGGTTATAATATCGCCTTTTTCTGCGCCATACCGCTCCCGAACGCTGTTGCTGACGATCGCTTCGTTTAGTCCGGGAAGTTTTATATCCTTTCCGTCAAGATCTCTGAAATTCATAAAATTACGCATTTCATCAAAGCTCTCCGGAACGACTAAAGAGATGCTCTTCACTTTTCCTCCGTAAAGAAGATCCCAGCTGGAACTGTGGATAAATGTATAATATCCGGACTTTTCGTCAAGATCTTCGGTAATTTTATCCGGAATTGCTCCATCTTCACCTGCATTAAATGTAATCTCTGCATCAGCGGTAACAATATCACCGTACTGCATATCAGCAAAACCAGAAATAGAATCTTTTAGTCCAAAGCCGGTAAGAAGGAGAGCCGTGCATCCGCTTATTCCCAAAATCATCATAAAAAATCTTTTTTTATAGCGAAAAATATTTCTAAAAGATACCTTATGAAGAAATTTCATATGATTCCAGATAAAAGGTACCTGTTCAAGGAAAACCCGCTTACCTGCCTTTGGCGATTTCGGCCTCATAAGAGATGCGCTTGTCATTGTCAGTTCATGACGGCACGAAAGCCATGTCACAGCCATAGAACAAAGCAGTGACGCTCCGATAGTGACCGCAGCAAGAACAGGATCAAAAACAAATTTTATCGGAACAGCTATATACATAAGCTTATAAGTCATCCATATAACTCCGGGAAATAAAAAAATTCCTACAGCATATCCTATAATACAGCCTGTCAGCGCAGCGCTGCCTGAATAGAAAAGATACCGTCCCATAATAGCCGAATCTGAATATCCAATTGCTTTAAATACGCCGATCTGTGTGCGCTGTTCTTCAATCATTCTGCTCATAGTAGTCATGCATACAAGAGCTGCTACAAGTATAAAAAATAACGGAAATATTCTGGCAACCTGTTCAACTATCTCTGAGTCGCTTTCAAAGCATGAATATCCGATATTATAATTCCTGTCAAGCACAAAGGTCTTTGGTAGCTGCGTCTGAGTCAATCCCATTTCAGCAGCAAACATATCGCTGCTTTTCTCAGCCTGATCTGCTGTATATTTCTTCCATGTTTCAAGCCGTTCATTCATAAAATCATTATATTCGTCCGAATAAATCTGATAATCATGGTCAAAGCGAACGAAAATCTCAGAACAGCGGCTCATTTTAAAAGATTCAGGAAGCATATATACAAATCCGCTCACACTGCCGTTGCCGATAGAAGTCGTTCCACGCTCAAAGTTGATATATACCGGGGAATAAACTGTTCCGACTACCTTAAATGAACTGCCGGAAAGAGAATTCAGCGTTTCATCATCGTTATTGGAGGAAAGAGTAATACTCGTTCCAAGAGGCGGAACAGAGTTCAGGTCTGCGTCAACAACACATTCATCCGGCGACTGAGGCATCCTTCCGCTGACAATTTCAAGAGTATTGAGATTATTTGTAATTGAATGAGTTTTAAGAACATTTTCCCTTCCGCCTTTATAATTATATATGACATCAAGACTGTATGAAGACTCGGCGGTTATTACATCCTCAAAACCAGCAAGGACTTCAGCATCCTCACTGCTCCAGCCGGAGGTTGAGAGCAAACGGTAATCATAAAGCTGATGCTTGTCCAGAAAACTGTTAATAGTATTTACCATTGCCGGCGTTGTGATACGCACTCCGGAAAAAAATCCCACTCCCAGAGCTATAATTGCAAGAATAGCAAAATATCGTCCAAAACTGCCTTTTATCTCACGGACGGCTGCTTTTTTCATAATCTTTCCCATAAACGTCACCACTCAATTTCAGAAACATCAACGATTCTGCTGTTTATTCTCATTTCCTCAACAATGCCGTTCTTTACGGTTATGATCCTGTCAGCCATAGCTGAAAGCGCCTGATTATGAGTTATAACCACTACTGTCATGCCAGTACTGCGGCAGGTATCCTGTAAAAGCTTAAGAACCGCCTTTCCAGTATTATAATCCAATGCTCCCGTAGGCTCGTCACAAAGAAGAAGCTTCGGATTCTTGGCAAGAGCACGAGCTATTGCTACACGCTGCTGCTCTCCCCCTGAAAGCTGCGCAGGAAAATTTTTCATTCTGCCGCTAAGCCCGACTTTTTCAAGAATATCAGCAGCATTAAGAGGATTCCGGCATATCTGCGCCGCCAGTTCGACATTTTCAATAGCAGTAAGGTTTTGTATCAAATTATAAAACTGGAATACAAAACCTACGTCATATCGTCGATAAGCTGTCAGTTCCCTCTTGCTCAGCCGGGAAATCTCCATACCGTCCAGCCATGCGCTGCCCGAAGTGAGGGTATCCATTCCACCAAGAATATTAAGTATAGTTGTCTTACCTGCTCCGGAGGCTCCTACAATAACACAAAATTCCCCTTTTCCTATCTCAAAATTAACACCGTTAAGAGCAGCGATTTCCACCTCCCCTGTTTTATATATTTTTTTCACATTCTTGAACTCAATATATGTATTCATTTTATTTCCTTTCCTATAAAAACTCTTTTAGGTTATACATCCTTTTTAAGAATGACTATATGTTAACAACAATTATATTTTATCACAAAATTCAATGATTGTAAAGAACAGAGTTTATTTGATACACGGAAACAGCATT
>CAJTWQ010000068.1:6946-7370 GCA_910579835.1 uncultured Ruminococcus sp. | reverse complement strand
AGTCCATAACGAAACGCGGCATCCGTAATTTCGACTCCTTCCAAATCAGGGTTTGCTCCAATACATCCGGAAATAACGATTGTCAATCCCGTCATAGTGCATACAAGAATAGTGTCGATAAAAGTTCCTGTCATTGTTACTAATCCCTGTCTGACTGGCTCCTTTGTTTTAGCAGCAGCTGCGGCTATCGGAGCAGATCCGAGACCAGCCTCATTTGAAAAAATTCCTCGTGCAACGCCTTTCTGCATAGATACCATTATTGCTCCTAATGCTCCTCCAGCAGCGGCTTTAAAACCGAATGCGCTTCTTATGATTTCTGAGAATGCCGCCGGAACTTCGGTGATATGCGTGCCAATAATTATCAGACAGCATATAACATATGCAACGACCATTACAGGGATTATAACTTCTGATACAGAAGCAA
>CAJTWQ010000068.1:0-6936 GCA_910579835.1 uncultured Ruminococcus sp. | reverse complement strand
ATGCGCTTGATTCCTCCTATAATGATAAGTCCTGCAAGAATTGTTACAATAAGCCCGATGATAATTTGCGTGTAGGTATAATCCA
The DNA here is from genome assembly GCA_910579835.1 of uncultured Ruminococcus sp. Classification (GTDB taxonomy): domain Bacteria; phylum Bacillota; class Clostridia; order Oscillospirales; family Ruminococcaceae; genus Ruminococcus. Next base: position 6,851 of record CAJTWQ010000068.1, on the reverse strand, counting down.
TGCCGAAAATCTGAACAGTATGAGATTTTTTAGGATCAAAGAAGCTGTTTGCAGCTGTGGTGATGCTGTTGACCTGCGTAAAGGTACCGATACCCATTAGACCAACAAAAACTCCAAATACGGCAAAGAGGACGGCAAGCCATTTCCAGCGTTTTCCCATACCTTTTTCTATGTAGTAGAAAGGGCCGCCCAGAACTTTTCCGTCGACAGATCTGACACGGTACTTTACTGCAAGAAGCCCTTCGGCATACTTTGTTGCCATGCCGAAAAGAGCGGCAATTTCCATCCAAAAAAGCGCACCGGGACCGCCGGCTGCAATAGCTGTTGCGACACCGACAATATTTCCTGTTCCGATAGTAGCCGAAAGAGCGGTGCATAGAGCCGCAAAACTAGATATTTCACCTGTTCCGCCCTCTTCGCCTTTGAACATGTATTTAAGGGCAAGTCCAAGTTTTTTGAACTGCATTCCTTTTGTACGGATAGTTAGGAAAATGCCGCAGCCGAATATTAGGAGAATCAAGGGGATTCCCCAGATAAAATTATCAATTTTTTCTGTTATTCTGTTAAAAGTGCCCATTTTTTTCACTCCGATAAAAATTTTATGATTTATTATTATATCACATTTCAAGCAAAAATGCAATTTTTTCGGAAATATTTTTAAAATAACTTTGAATTATTTAATATGCAATAATGTTAGTAGGATATAACTATAGGATTCGTGCAGATTCAACAAAAAAAAAGAATTAAATTAGTTAGAAAAGACAATAGATATTTTTTCAGTTATATGTTATAATACAATACAGATATGTGGGATGTAATAAGCTCTAATTCTATCTGCCTATAACATTGTTACATTTTTCACACTTATATTCAAGGAGGTTCATCTAATGAATTCAGCTAAAACTACTGTTCCGTTCAAGGGTACTCCTGAACAGGAGGCACAGCTTCTCAAGGTAATCGAGGAAAAGAAGGACACGCAGGGTGCCCTTATGCCGATTCTTCAGAAGGCTCAGGAAATTTACGGCTACCTTCCTATTGAGGTTCAGACCATTATTTCCGATAAGACAGGCATTCCGCTGGAGAAAATCTATGGCGTTGTGACTTTCTATGCCCAGTTCTCTCTCTATCCGAAGGGCGAGTATACTATTTCTGTTTGCCTTGGCACAGCCTGCTATGTTAAAGGCTCAGGTGACATATACGAAAAGCTTCAGGAAAAGCTTGGAATTGCCGGCGGAGAATGTACGCCTGACGGAAAGTTTTCTTTGGACGCATGCCGCTGTATCGGTGCGTGCGGTCTTGCTCCCGTTCTCACGGTCAACGAGGATGTTTACGGACGTCTTACTGTTGACGATGTAGACATGATTATTGAAAAATACGCTTAAATTCCACATATTACCATTTAGGAGGTTTACTTATGAAGACTCTTGAAGAACTCAATGTTGTCAGAGACAGCATGGTTGGCGAGGTCGCTCTCAGAACCCATAGCAATGCTTCTTCAAAATATGAAAGACACGTCCTTGTGTGCGGCGGCACCGGGTGTACTTCTTCCGGTTCTCCCAAGATTATTGAAAAGCTTGAGGAGGAATTCGCAGTTAAAGGACTTACAAATAAGGTTCAGATTGTAAAGACAGGATGCTTCGGTCTATGTGAAAGAGGCCCTATTATGATTGTTTATCCGGAGGGTTCTTTCTATTCACGCGTAAATGTTGATGAAATACCAAGAATTGTTGACGAGCACCTTATCGGCGGTAATCCTGTAAAGGAATTTCTTTACGAGGAAACGGTTGATGGCGATAACATCAAAGCTCTTGACGATACGTCGTTCTATAAAAAGCAGCACCGTGTAGCGCTTAGAAACTGCGGTGTTATTAACCCGGAAAAAATTGACGAGTACATAGGACGTGACGGCTATCAGGCACTCGGCAAGGTGCTTACAAGCATGACTCCGGAGGATGTTATACAGACTATTCTTGATTCTGGTCTCCGCGGAAGAGGCGGCGGCGGATTCCCTACGGGTATGAAGTGGAAGCTTGCGAGAAATATTGTTCCTGATGCAGATATGAAGTATGTATGCTGTAATGCTGACGAGGGAGATCCGGGTGCATTTATGGATCGTTCCGTCCTTGAAGGAGATCCGCATGTAGTTCTTGAGGCCATGACTATTGCTGGTTATGCTATTGGCGCTAAGCAGGGCTACATTTACGTTCGTGCAGAATATCCTATTGCTGTTGAGCGTCTGAATATTGCTATAAATCAGGCTCGTGAGGCTGGAATGCTTGGTCAGAATATTTTTGGTACAGATTTTAGCTTCGATATTGATCTTCGCCTTGGCGCGGGCGCATTCGTATGCGGTGAAGAAACTGCTCTTATGACGTCTATTGAGGGCAACAGAGGCGAGCCGAGACCAAGACCTCCTTTTCCTGCTGAAAAAGGTCTTTTCCAAAAGCCTACTATTCTCAATAACGTTGAAACATATGCCAATATTCCGCAGATTATCCTCAACGGTGCAGAGTGGTTTGCATCAATGGGTACAGAAAAGTCAAAGGGAACTAAAGTATTCGCTTTGGGCGGAAAGATTAAGAACACAGGTCTTGTAGAGGTTCCTATGGGTACTACTCTCCGTGAAGTTATTGAGGAGATCGGCGGCGGCATTCCTAACGGTAAGAAGTTCAAGGCTGCTCAGACTGGCGGACCTTCCGGCGGATGTATTTCACCTGAGAATTTTGATATTCCGATTGATTATGATAATCTTATCGGTATCGGTTCAATGATGGGATCAGGCGGACTTATTGTTATGGACGAGGATAACTGTATGGTAGATATCGCCAAGTTCTTCCTTGAATTCACTGTTGATGAGTCCTGCGGAAAATGTACTCCGTGCCGTATCGGTACAAAGAGAATGTATGAGCTCCTCGACAAGATCACAAAAGGCCAGGGTACTCTTGAAGATATTGATAAGCTTGAAAAGCTTTGTTATCATATTAAGGCAAACTCTCTCTGTGGTCTCGGTCAGACTGCTCCCAACCCTGTTCTTTCAACTCTCAGATACTTCAAGGATGAATATATTGCTCATGTAGTTGACAAGAAGTGTCCTGCCGGAGTTTGTAAGGATCTTCTCAGCTTTGAGATTTTAAAGGACAGCTGTATCGGCTGTGGAATGTGTGCTAAGCAGTGTCCTGCTTCGGCCATCACAAGAACAGATTATATTGCTCCCGGCAAGAAGCTTGCCGCTATGGAAATCGATAAGACAAAGTGCGTAAAGTGCGGCGCTTGTATCGCTTCCTGTAAATTCAAGGCAATCATCAAGAAATAAGCGGAGGAATAACGATGGAAAATATTACAGTTAAAGTAAACGGTGCAGAGATCTCCGTATCCAAGGGCACTACAGTTCTTGAAGCTGCTCATATGGCTGGTTTTGAGATCCCCACACTTTGCTATATGAAAGAAATTAACGAGATCGGCGCCTGCCGTATTTGTGTTACAGAGGTAAATGAGGGCAGAGGATTCCGTCTTGTGGCAGGATGCGTATATCCATGTTCCAATAATATGGAAATTCTTACAAGTTCTCCAAAGGTTATAGAGTCCAGAAAAAGAACTCTTGAGCTTATCCTCTCCACGCACGATAGAAAATGTCTTTCCTGTGTAAGAAGCGGAAACTGTGAGCTTCAGAAGCTTGCTAAGGATTACGGCATCGAGGATGCTTCAGTTTACGACGGTGTAAAGAACGAGTATGAGATCGATAGCTCTGCCGTTCATATGTACCGTGACAATAATAAGTGCATCCTTTGCCGCCGCTGCGTGGCTGTATGCTCCAAGACGCAGGGCATCGGCGTTATCGGTGCCAATGAGAGAGGATTTAAAACATATATTGGCTCTGCATTCGACATGGGGCTTGGCGAGACAAGCTGTGTATCCTGCGGTCAGTGTATTGCTGTATGTCCTGTTGGCGCTATATCAGAAAAGGACTATACAAAGCCTGTTCTTGAAGCTATTGCAGATCCTTCAAAAACAGTACTTGTTCAGACAGCTCCGGCTGTTCGTGCAGGTCTCGGAGAATGCTTCGGTCTTCCTATCGGCACAAATGTTGAGGGTAAAATGGTTGCCGCTCTCAGACGCCTTGGATTTGACAAAGTATTTGATACAGATTTTTCTGCCGATCTTACTATTATGGAAGAGGCAAACGAGTTCCTTGACAGATTCCAGAACGGTGGAAAGCTTCCTCTTATCACATCATGCTCACCCGGATGGGTTAAGTTCTGCGAGCACTATTTCCCTGATATGACGGAAAATCTCTCGTCCTGTAAGTCTCCACAGCAGATGTTCGGTGCGGTTGCTAAGACATATTATGCCGAGAAGATGGGCATTAATCCTAAAGATATAGTTATGGTGTCCATTATGCCTTGTACGGCAAAGAAATTTGAAATCGGCAGAGATGATCAGAGTGCGGCAGGTGTTCCTGATGTTGATTTTGCTCTCACAACTCGTGAGCTGGGCAGAATGATCGAGCGTGCAGGCATTAATTTCCTTTGTCTCGAGGACGAGAAGTTTGATGATCCTTTAGGAATTTCTACAGGTGCAGGTGTAATTTTTGGTGCAACAGGCGGCGTTATGGAGGCAGCTCTCAGAACAGCAATATATACTCTTACAGGCGAAAATGTTACAGATCTCCCAGAAGTTCGCGGAACAGATGGTATTAAGGAAGCAACTTATAACGTTGCAGGCACAGATGTTAAGGTTTGCGTTGCCAGCGGTCTTGCAAATGCAAGAGAAGTTTTGGAAAAGGTTCAGAGCGGAGAAGCTGATTATCAGTTTATTGAGATCATGGCTTGTCCTGGTGGCTGTGTAAACGGCGGCGGTCAGCCTCAGCAGCCTATGGGCATCAAAAACTTCACAGATCTCAGAGCTGAAAGAGCAAAGGTTCTTTACAATCTTGATGTTTCTATGCCCCTCAGACAGTCTCATGAAAATCCTGCTGTAAAGGCACTCTATGACGAGTATCTTGAAAAACCCGGCAGCCACAAGGCTCATGAGATTCTCCACACATCCTATGTAAAGAGAAAAATCAATGGTTAATTAATATTTATAAGGAACGGGGTGCTTCATCCAAAATGATGAGGCAGCCCCGTTTTTAAGCTGGATTATGTTTGAAGTTTTATTTGGTGCTCTGATTTGGTTTCTTGTATTAATAACTGCAAGAAAGAAGAGTGATATTGTTTTTGATAAGATTGTTACCGAACAGGAGGAATGCGGCATTATTCGAATCTTTATATGAGAATGAGGCGGCTGACGAGGATTTAAATTTTGACAAGAATATTCAATCAGATAAAAATATAAATTCTGACAAAGAAATGATATATTATAGCTATGATGAATTTTTTTATAAATTATACTTAAAAAGGTGTGCTTTGCCGCGCAAAATACAAAAAAGTGACAAGCAAAATACAAAAAAATCTACTTTGAGTAAAAAAAGAGCCTCCTGGTGATAAATCAGGAGGCAATATTTATGATAAAGAAAAAAGATCAGCAATTTCACATTCAAGAGCAGTGCAGATATCCTATAAAAGCCGGAGTTTAATGTTCTCGGCATTGTTATTGCATAGATTGCAAACAGTCGACGGACGTGCTTTTATCATTTCGCAAAGGTCTTTCTGCGATAAATTATGATCCTTTGAGTCTTTCTGCATCTGAAATCAATCCTCTTCCGGGAACTGCGCTGACCTTCTGAGCAAGAAGTATGTCAAGTTCCTCTTTTGTGTAAGATTCACTTTTTTCACACCAGTTTCCGGAACTGTCCATAATATAAAACTTTCCTGTCTCCATAACTTGCGTTACGCTTCCCTGAGAAAGAATGTAGGAATCAAAAGTATTGGAATCCGGAAGTTCTGAAACAGTGTCTGCAATTATTTCAGCCGTATGCATATCCGGTGGCTTTAAGCAAACCGGAATAAGTTACTAAATCGCTGCCGTTCTGAGTTTCTATTTGTATCCCGTAATACGAGCTGTTTAGTTCGTCTGTGAAAGAAATAAAATTTTTTCCTCCGCAAAAGCAATCAACATGATAGGAATCCTTCTCTACTTCGTCAAAATAAATTCCGAGCGCATTAGCTTTCAGCCATTCCGAAAGGGAACTCTGTCTATTGTATAAAGCCGTTTTTTCAATCGCCATTACTTATTCCTCCTTTTTTTCGGCAATTCCTGCTGTGCCTGTAATTCCGGCAGCGAAACAGGAAAAATTGATTACGCTGGTATCCTTGACAGGCTGCAAATATCCAACGGAGACGCCGAATTTCTTCTTGTTCCCGAACGACGTTTTAAGCTGTATACCGTTCTGAATTCTGAATTTCAGATTCATTGATCCCCCCCTGTGCCGCTGTGTGAACATAGAGCGATCCGGAAAGCTTGCAGTATGATTTTCCATCCGGAGTAATCAGCCGGAAATGAATATCGTAAGTTTCCTCAGCAAGTTTTTTCGTGTCGGAGCTGTCAAGCTGTACGGTAAACGAGCCGTCGGTCAGAGTACAATCCTTACATACGGCGCAAATGTCCGGCGTGTGAGAATTTGCAAGGATAAGCTGCATTCTGCATCCTGCAAGGCTGTCCTCCGGATCGACCGATATCGTAAAATCCGGAAGAGTATCTCCGGACAGACACTTCATATCCGGAAGTTTATCAAAGAAAATCATGAAGAACCTCCTGTTCTGTCGTAAAGATCGTCGATATATGTGTGGAGCTGTTCTATCTGATCACGCAGAGAATACAACGATCCGTCCCTGCGTCTGAATCTTAGATCATCCGAAAATACGGTCTTGTCGTTATCTTCGAGGGCTGAAAGACGTTCCCGGAAATTTGCA
>CAJTWQ010000067.1:5605-7458 GCA_910579835.1 uncultured Ruminococcus sp. | reverse complement strand
TGGGAAAGTAAATAAGTGCCGGTATTTTCAGCGGAAGTCTACTGGCTTCCGCTTTTTAATAATATTTGTATTTTTTTCAAGTATGAAATAAGCTTATTATATAACAGAACTACAGCCTCTTGATTTTTCAAGAGGCTGTAGTTTATTTAGAGCAAGTTATATGTTAGGTTTTATTTTTGTTTTTTCAGAATACGATGTATATTCATGTCTATTTTTTCAGATACTCTTTCCATAATGGCGATTTCTTCATTTGTGATACCGCTGAAAAGCTGACTGTCCATTTCTTCTTTTGCTGCTGTTAATTCCTCGATCAGCGGATACATGACTTCTGTCGGACAGTAATGAATAAATCTTCTGTCGTTTTTATCTGTTTCAGCAATAATTTTTCCTTCATTGCACAAAGTATCGAGAACCTGCGAAAGATAGCCTTTGTTAATGTTTAGAAATTGTTGAATATCCCGTCCGGTATTAAGATTTGGATTGTCTGTCAGAAAAAGAAACACATCAAGCTCTATTTTCTTTAAGCCGTATTTTTGTCGGATGGAATTCATACGGCTGTTAATCATATTTTTAAGTTCATGTCCTAAAAGCATTCTTTCTACATTTTTCTTCATTTTCAATGCCCTTTCCGGAATAAGCCCTCCAATATGTCTACGCAGCCGTCAATTCCAAGCTCTGAACTATTCAGGATAATATCGTAGTTTTTGTAGTGATTCCATTTTTTTTGCGTGTGTGCATAATAATAAGTTGATCTGCGCTTATTATTTTTCTTTGCCGCGGCCTCAACTCTACTTATATCAATACCATACTGCTCGTGAATTCTTTTTGTTTTGAAATTATCGTTTGCATAAATAAAAACTCTGACTGTATTCTTATTTTTAATAGCTTCGCCGGCACAGTGTCCAAGAAAAATTGCATCGCCAAGTTCGCTGAGTTCGTTTATAATACGCTGTTCTTCAACATAGATACGGCCTGCATTTGTAAGCATTTCATTATTTCCGCTTTGTGACTGACTGAGCATGAATAGCGTATAAAGAAGACTGTTTGTAGATGTTTCTTCAAGGTTGCGAATATCTGAAACGGACAAGTTCAGTCTGTCGGCTGTTTCTTTCAGTATTTCTTCGCCGTAGCAGGGAATATGGCAACGCTCTGCCAATTCCCTTGCAATCTGTGTCCCGCCGCTGCCGTATTCGCGTTCAATTGTTATTAGTTTCATTATATCACCTCTTTATGATACCTTGTCAAATTGACTGTTATACAAATCTGCATAGAATCCGTTTTGATTTATAAGCTCTTCGTGATTTCCGCTTTCAATAACATCGCCGTCTTTGAGAACAAGAATTAAGTCTGCATTTTTGATTGTAGATAAACGGTGTGCAATAACAAATGATGTTCTGTTCTCCATAAGCTTATCCATAGCATTCTGAATTTTCTGCTCCGTTCTTGTATCAATAGAACTTGTTGCCTCGTCTAGCAGCAGAATCGGCTTATCAGCAATCATCGCCCTTGCAATTGTAAGCTGCTGCTTTTGTCCCTGTGACAGATTTATCTGATCGTTTAGTATAGTATCGTAACCATTTGGAAGCGTTCTTATAAAATGATCGAGTCCGACAGCCTTGCAGGCCTGTTCCATTTTTTCCTGTGAATTGTTTTCTGAGCAGTAAATAAGATTCTCACGGACTGTTCCCTCAAAAATCCATGTATCCTGCAAAACCATACAAAATTGTGAATGAACGTCCTCTCTTTTCATTTCTGAGGTTGATATACCGTCGATTTTTATTTCGCCGCTATTAATTTCATAGAAACGCATAAGCAGATTTATAATAGTTGTTTTTCCTGCGCCTGTAGGGCCT
>CAJTWQ010000067.1:0-5595 GCA_910579835.1 uncultured Ruminococcus sp. | reverse complement strand
CTACAATAGCAATTTTCTGACCTGCTTTTACATTTGCTGAAAAATCCTTAATAATGATTTTGTCCGGATCGTAGCCGAATTTAACGTGTGAAAAGGTTACGCTGCCCTTTGTATTAAAATTAATTTTTTTCTTGCCGCTTTCATCTGCCATTTCCTCCGCTTCAAGGAATTCAAATACTCTTGATGAAGCGGCACCTGCCTGCTGCAAAGATTGTGCGGCCTGTGCAATCTGAGAAAGAGGCTGTGTAAAAAATCGGATGTACATAATAAAGGAAACAATAACGCCAAACGAGATCTTATCATTTAAGGCAAGGGCTCCGCCTACAATGCATACGGCAACATAGCCGAAGTTGCCGATAAAAGTCATAATCGGCATCATAAGACCGGAAAGCGCCTGCGCCTTAAATCCGCTGTCCCTGAGACTGTTATTCAGATTTTTGAATTCATCAATAGCTTTTTGTTCGCCATTATATGCTTTTACTACGGTGTGTCCAGAATAGATTTCTTCAATATGTCCGTTAAGGCTGCCAAGATTTTTCTGCTGGAGAGTAAAGTACTTCTGAGAATGCCCCATAATCACCATCATCAGTGCAAATCCTATAATGGTTGCGATCACGCCTGTTGCAGTCATGACGAGATTTGTTTTGAGCATCATAATAAGCGAGCCGACAAATAGAGTCACGGCGGATACAAGCATGCCGATACTCATATTCAGCGTTTGTCCGATGGTATCTACATCATTTGTTACTCTTGAAAGAACATCACCGGTTGAAGTTTTGTGATAATAGCCAAGAGGCAGACGGTTGATTTTTGCAGAAATATCTGTTCTGAGTCTTTTTGAAACTCGTTGAGTAACCGTTGCCATGATCCAGCCCTGCAAGGTTGACAGAGCCGCACTGATAAGGTACAGGATTACAAGTGTTATTCCGATTTTGGTAACTGCGTCAATATCAATTTCAGTTCCAATGCCTTTTGTAATAATGTCAGTCATTTCAGCCAGCTTATCTGGTCCGACAAGCGTAAGGACCGTTCCTATTGACGCGCATAATACTGCAATTATAATAACAGCTATATATTTTCGGCAGTAATTTATCAGTTTGCTCCATGTTTCCTTTTGTACCTTTTCACCTTTCATCATCATAGCGTTCGGCCTGGGACCGGGGTGTCTGGGCGTACTGTAATTTTTTTCACTCATTATGCCAGTTCCTCCTTTGAAAGCTGTGAAAGGGCAATCTGCTGATAAACCTCACAGAATTTCATAAGTTCCTTGTGAGTTCCTTTACCTGCAATTTTTCCTCCGTCAAGAACGATAATCAAATCGGCATCCATAATTGTACCAATTCGCTGGGCAACTATTACTTTGGTTGCATCGCTGCATTTTTCACGAAGTGTTTCACGGAGCTTTCTGTCAGTTTTATAGTCAAGAGCAGAGAAAGAATCGTCAAAAATAAGTATTTCAGGCTTTTTGGCAATTGCTCTTGCAATGGACAGTCTCTGCTTCTGACCGCCCGAGAAATTGCTTCCGCCCTGTGCTACATAGCCGTTATAATCATTTTCAAGACCGTTTACAAAATCTGATGACTGGGCAATTTCAACAGCTTCCTTTACATCTCTGCCGGAGATCTCTCTGCCGCCGTTATCGCCGTATGCAATGTTTGAAGTAACGTTGCCTGAAAATAGTATGGCTTTCTGCGAAACGTATCCTATTTTATTGCGAAGCGATTTTTGATCGTATTCCTTTACGTTGATTCCATCAATCAGAACCTCGCCGTCAGTTGCATCATAAAATCTTGGGATAAGATTGATGACTGTTGTTTTTCCGCAGCCTGTAGAGCCTATAAATGCAATCGTCTGACCTTTTTGCGCTTTAAAGCTTATGTTTTCGATTACGTCGGCCGATGCGTCCGGATAGCGGAATGAAACATTTCTGAATTCTATTTCGCCGTGCAGGTTTTTATCTCCGTCTGTTGTTTTTCCGTCTTTGATTCGTACATTCGTGTTAAGAACCTCAAGAATACGCTTTGCTGCAACCGAGGCTCGCGGTAGTATCATAAATATCATTACAAGCATCATAAATGACATAACAACCTGAATTGCATATGAGAAAAAGACGATCATATCTGAAAACAGTGTAATTCTTTCGGATATGACTGCATTGTTTATGAGAATAGCTCCGATCCAGTAAACGGAAAGTGACAGACCGTTCATGATTGCTTGTATTCCTGGCATCATGAACGACATTGTTCTGTGAGCAAACAAATTTGCATATGTAAGATGTTCATTTGCCTTTTCAAATTTTTCTTCCTGATAGTTTTCAGCGTTATATGCTCTTACCACATTTATTCCGGTGATATTTTCCCTTGTAACACGATTCAGGTCGTCGGTCAGAATCTGCATTTTTTTGAATTTCGGTGTGGCAAGAAGAACGATTGTTATTACAATTATGAGGAGAACCGCAACTGCGATTGCCGTCGCCGTTGTCCACTGCCAGTTTTTATCCCATATTTTCATGATCGCCCATACTGCTGTAATAGGAGCTTTTACAATTACCTGAAGACCCATTACGATCAGCATCTGTACTTGCTGAACATCATTTGTAGAGCGTGTAATGAGACTTGCTGTTGAGAAGTGGGAAATTTCTTCCATAGAAAAATCCTGAACTTTGCAGAAAAGCTTTTCTCTGACTGTGGCTGCAAAATTTATGCCTATTTTAGCGGCAAGAACAGCTACTATTACAGAGGACATAAGACTTCCGAGAGCACAGAACAGCATTTTTCCTCCTGATGAGACAATTTCGCTCATTTTGCTGCCCGGAGTTTCCACCAGCATGGTTATGTCCGACATATAGTCCGGCAGCTTCAGATCAAGCCATACCTGCATGATAATAAAGGCAACCGCAAAGAACATACAGACAATTTCTTGCCATTTAAGATTTTTGAACAGTTTTACCATAGTATAACCTTATTCCTTTCTTTATTTGTTATATTTCAAACAGTTTGATTACAAACTATTTGTATATTAATTATTATACTCTAAATGCAAAAAAAGTCAATACATTTTCTGACATTTCACTATGATTTCATTCTTTTCACATTGCTGTCACTAAAAAACTTTAATCTGCCAAACAAAATAAAACTTCATTTATATTATACTTTCAAATTCATATAAGTATTAACGCAGCAGCGGTAAACCAAAATAAGTTTGCCGCTGGAGGTTTTGTAATAATGTTGGCAGTCTGCTTATTTCTGGTTAGCTCACTTCTTATTTAATTTATATATTGATATAAGGACTGACTGAAAATTGCGGTTGTGCCCAAATATTGTGATTATAACTAAAAAAATAAATGCAATTTGTTATAAATTGCCAAATGTTTTGAGATATTTTTAAAAATTCTTGACTTTGATTTGTACAATTATTATAATAAGAATATAAGGCGGCGGATTGAAATTTGTTATTTACCGCCGTAAAAATATCAGGAGGGAATTACAATGCACAAAAAATTATTTGGAAAGGGCGGAGCAATGCTTTTAGCGGCTGCAATGACTTTCAATATGTCTGTTGTCTCGGCATCTGTTGTGACGGCAGACGATGAGATTCGTTACGAGTTCGAGGACGCTGTTATTACCGGTGAAGTGACAGTTGAATCTAACGCCAGCGCCAGCGGCGGTTCTTGTCTGAAAATGACGGAAAGCGGAACTATCAACATTGATTTTGAAGTAGAATTCGACGGAATGTATGATCTGACGATCTATGCCGGCGGTCTTGAAGGCGCTAAGCAGCAGACTCTGCTAATCAACGGCAACGGTTTGGGATCTCTGGATATCCCAAGGAACGATACCGGGTTTGATCCTGTAACTGTAACTGCCAGACTAAGCAAGGGAAAGAACACGCTTACCATTGAAAAAAGCTGGGGCTGGTCTGCTTTTGACTATTTCACCGTTGCTTCAGCAGAACTTGCGTCGATCACCGCTTCACAGGTAACCCCGTGCGATATCAATGCAACTGCCGAAACAAGAAGTCTTATGAATTACCTCTCTCAGGTATATGGAAAGCATATTATTTCTGGTCAGCAGGAAATTTACAATTACGGACCACATGACTTTGAATATGAATTTAATTATCTTGAGGATCTTACCGGAAAACTTCCGGCTATCAGGGGATTTGATTTCCTTAACTGCGCTAATATTCTCTATGGTTCGGAGGACGGAACGGTTGACAGAATGATCGACTGGGCAACTAAAAGGAACGGTATTGTAACCGCTTCATGGCATATCACAGTTCCAAAGACTATGGAAGGATATAAAGTAGGCGACAATGTTTCTTATGAACAGGCTACCTATAAGCCCGATGAGACGAACTTCGTAACTGAAAACATTCTAAAGGATGGAACCGTAGAACGCGAGTTTTATCTTAAATCCCTTGAAAATATCGCACCGCAGCTCCAGAGGCTTCAGGAGGCTGGCGTTCCCATTATCTGGCGTCCGCTCCACGAAGCAGAGGGCAATGGCGGCGAATCAGAAGGCTGGTTCTGGTGGGCGTCCGGAGGCTCTGCCGTTTATAAGGAGATCTGGAAGCTTACGTATGACACTCTTGTAAACAAATATGATCTTCATAACCTTATCTGGGAATGGAACAGCTACAACTTTGCAACATCCACCAATTGGTATCCTGGAGACGAGTACGTTGATATTATAGCATATGATAAATATTCGGGAAATACAAGTTCCGCAAGCTCTGTGTTCCACGGACTTATGGAGAAATACGACAGCGCAAAGATGATAGCAATGGCTGAGAACGACAGCTTCTCTACTGTTGACAATCTTACGTCTGAACAGGCAGGCTGGTTGTACTTCTGCACATGGTATGACGGCGGAGATTACAATTTCCTGTCAGATCCTAAGTACAACACAAAGGAAAACACTATCGAGATGTATCAGAGCGATTACTGCATTACTCTCGATGAGCTTCCGGCTGATCTCTATAAGAAAGAAATTGCGCCTCCAGATCCTTCAAAAACAACAACGAAAACGCCCAAGCCCACAACAACTACTACGACAACGACAACTGCTCCCGTTCCTGCCGGAAAGAAGCCTGCAAAGATTTCTGTAAACGGCGAGGGCGCAACGGTTGTAAAGCTTCCTAAAGCAGCTGATAAGATATACATGGATATTGAGCTGCCCAAGGAAGTAACATATGCAAACGGCTGTCTCGGAGCATCTGTTGCTATCGGTGAAAAGTACTACTGGGTAAATATGCAGTGGGAGACCACAAAGAGCGGTCTTGTTGAGTTCAAGCCTGCTGAGAGCATCTATAATATCACTTTGCCCGATGATGAAACGGATTATTCCAAGGATGAGACTATTCTTGCGGCGGTTAAAAAAATTCTTGCTGAGACAACAACATTCCAGTGGCAAAAGTGGTATGCACAGAATGCAGCGGAAGAACCTGTTTCCACTGATGACATCAAGCTTATTGCCGCTTATATTGACGATGAGTCTGTAGTACCTGAGATCGTATGGGGTGATGCAAACTGCAACGGTGAAATTCGTCTGAACGATGCTGTTCTTGTTATGCAGTCACTTGGAAATCCTGACG
>CAJTWQ010000066.1 GCA_910579835.1 uncultured Ruminococcus sp. | reverse complement strand
GTCGGACGCTATATGCATTTTATTATCATCGCACATTACAACAGTTTTGTTCAGACCCTCTGTGCGAATAACGCCCGTTACAGAACTGTCCTTGCACAGCGCATAACGCACTCCGCTGCTGTTAACGAGAAGGTATTTCCCATCAAGCTTTACGGAAGCAAATCCATCCGAAGAAACGTTTGTTATCTCAGAATAAATATGGTCGACAAGCTGCTTTCCTGAAAATGAATAAATTCCCCACAGACCGGATTCATCATCTTGTATCGTCATATATCCGCAGTCCGCCGAACCTAAGCCCTTATGCCCGAAGACCGCTAATGAGAAACTGTATCTGTTCTGCTCGTACATTTGAGTAAGCTCGTCCGAAAAAAGAGGTTCCTTGTTATATTCGCCGTTCAAACCATTTATACCGTAGTATGAAGGCAAGCTTCCGCCGTTAAATTTCACTATACCCTTTTCAAGAACCGTCAAGCCGTTTTTTCTGTCGCCATCATTAAAATAATACTCCGCAAGCTGCAAATATTCGCTCTTATCAGCTCTATCTCCATTGATGCGGTCATTTATAATTGAAAAATACTCCTCCGTGTATCCGCCTTTCTGATAATACTCCATAAGTACCTGCTCAACCTCTGTATACCTGATCTCCGTATCCATATTATATGCTTCCACTGCAATCGGAACCGCCTTAACGTAAATTTCGTCCTCGGCATATGCAGCCGCCTGAGCAAGAAGTTCCCTTTGATTTTTAAGTTTTGTACCGTCGTTAGCCCCCACAATGTACCAAGCCGCCAGCATTACGGCAATAAGAGGAATAACCAGCAAAAATCTATACTTTGACATATGCTTTATCCTTTCGCAAACCTCAGATTTATTTTCAGTTTATCTGGAGCATTATAAGCGCCCCTGCAAATAAAAACGGACAAAGCGGAATCTGGGTGTCCGCTTTAGCCTTTTTTAATATGAGCATCACACCGGAAAACAAGCTGCACAAAATCAAACCGTAAAGCAGCACGCCGAAAGATCTTTCAATAGTAAAAAACAGTCCGAGAACAGCGGCAAGTTTGACGTCTCCGCCTCCGAGTTTCTTTTTTGTAAGATAATAGCCAATAACAAACACAACGCCGTTAAATATCATACCGCTTATTGACATTACAGCTATTCGAAGCGCAGCATTAATATCAACTGCCATGTTTATCAAAATATATACCGCCCATGCTCCGAGCATTATAAGCAATACACCATTCGGTATGCGCTTCTCTTTAAGGTCAGTAACGGTAAGAACCGAAAGCATAAGTATTCCCGCATAATAGAGCAGCATAAGCCTGATATCCGGCTGAACGCCCCAGGCAAAGCTCAGCGCCATTCCGGCAATACCGGTACACCCCGCAGCTGTAGCTGTTTTATTGTTAAAAAACAGACACTGCGGAAAATCCGGAGAACTCTCTCTGTATATACTGAACACCCATAAATGCAGCAAAAAATAATAAATAAGAAACGCTGTAATTATAATAAAAGTTTTCATACAGTATACTCCAAAAATCAATCAGGATATTTATAAGTATCGTCCCCGTCGCCCCAGCTCAGGCTGACCGCCCTTTGAACAATATGAAATGTACTTGCCTCCTTAGGAAGAATACTGAATGGAAGCGTATAGTCATATGTTGCCACAACGTCTACAACACGGTTATTAAGCGATTTATTTCCCTCGATTTGGGGAAGCAGATCGGAGCCCGTAAAATTAAGATTTGATATGCCGATACGGCTGAGAAATTCCTCCTTGCTGCCGTCATCTTGGGAATCGTAGCCAAGATATTTATACGTAAGAGCCGGATATATCACATATGCCCCAAAAGCCTTTTTCCCGTTTTCCGCTGCGGAATTTGTAAGATATCCCAGCAGCCAGCTGACTATTACCTTTGGATTTTCACATACAGTATCTATATAGCCGTCTATTGCATTTGCATCATTTGTTATAGTATTCCAGTCACTTTTGTATCCGTCTATTTTTCCGCCTGCGCCGCTCATATCAAAATTTCCGTTTTTAATATCTGAAATATCTGCGGAAAGAGAACTTAATGCAGACGAACAAGTATTTACAATATTAATCATGTTTCCGACAGCATTATCGGTCAACTGCATATTATCGTTGTTTACCTGCTGCAGCTTACTGTTTACATCTCTCAAAGTAAAATAGCTGTAAAAATATGAGTATACCGCCGTTTCATTCGCAGTCTGCATTATTGCGTACTGTACCTTTGAATGAACGATATACAGCGAAATAAAAGAGACAAACGACAGCACGGCTATCATAAATACCGGCAGTACAAATGCCGCCTCAATAAACATTGCACCGTTTTCATCATTTTTCATAACAGCCGCTCCTTTAATACGATCGGTACACAGTATATGAAAATCCGTCTTCAAGAACATCAAGCTTGTCCTCACTGATGTATCCGTCCACCGATTCACTGTTAAAAACTCCGCCTAAAATCAACAGATTCATTTTGTCGATTTTGCAGGTTGACTTTACCGCAACAGAAGCTTTGCTCAATCTAAACTTAAGATCGTCAGACTTGTCGCTTGCCATTTTTACCCCAAGCCTGTGATTGATATTAAGCTCCACAAGATCCTGCGTTCGTTGTATTATCGTGCTTGTATCGCAGAACAGCATTGTAACCAATATAACAAACTGACTGTAGTTAAACTCAATGGGTTTATCGCTGTCATCTCCTCCGCCTTTTTTGGCCAGCGGGGATTGCTTGCCTTCTTCGGAGGTAAACATTTCATCAAGTATTTTTTTAGTTTCCGGATCGTTAAGAATAGTCAAATGAGAAAGCTTGGATTTATAAAGGGCAATGCTTTTTCCCTCATACAGAGCTTGAAGATCAAAGTAGGTTTCCGCCATAGCGACAGCGGCTCTTATCAGGGGAGGGACTATCAGCGCGGCAATCGGTATTCCGGAAAGAGCTGAACGGATCGCATTGATCGCTTCGTTGATCTCTTTAATAGTGTAGGTACTGGCAAAATTTTCAACAGCTCTGATAACCATGATCTGATTTCTTACAGCTTTGATATTTTTCTGAGCGTCTCTGTTGCCCCAATAAATATATTCAAGCTCTGCTCCCGCCAAAGAGTTGTCTTCCAGTCTGCGAAGCAAATAATTGGTTTTTTCCGTCAGTTCCTCGCCTTTAAGACTTTTCCCACGGAGCTTATTTTTACCGTTATCGTCAGGATGCTTTCCATATGTTGCATCGGTAAAGAAATTCCAGTCATAATCCATCATCAAAAGCTTTGTAATGTAGTAATCCGAATTTCTCGCATTGCTTTCTGTCTTAATAGTAGTGTCAAAATTACCTTCGTCTCCAAAAAGAGACGCGACGCTTTGGTCAGGCGCGGAGTCGTTTTTGTCACTGACATTTATACAATTCGGGATACTTACGTCATTAAATTTTTCAATGAGCTCTTTTCCGGCGTCTCCTCTGTCAGTTATGGATTTTTTAAGTTTTTTCAAAAGCTCTTTGTAATGCGTCGTTTTTGCTTCCGCCTGCTCGCTTTTACCGCCGGAGCTATACCACTTCTCCAATATCCCCCACAATTTAGGGAAATCAGGATCGCCGCTTTTTCTTTCCGAAGACGTTATATCGAACCATTCGACATTGTCGTATGCCAAACGAGCCTTGACGCTGTCGAGGTTGGAATATGTCAAATTACTGCTGTCGGACACGGAGGAAACATTGCTGCTGTAATCGTATCTCCACTTTACTGAGTCCGCGTTCAAACCGCCGTTCGCATATGATTCCAAATCAGCTATTTTACTGTCAAGATATTTTACCAGAGTGGTATGCCCTTCTTCACTAAATATATCGTTTTCAAGATCGTCAAACTTTGCGTTTAAATAATTGCGGTCGGCAGTAATATATTCGTCAAGCTTTTGAAGAAAAGTAAAGTTGTTCTGATATTTATCTTTAAGCCAGTTATAGTTAAACTCGCCCACGAACTTCATTTCTTCCGCGCCCTCTTCGGTAAAGCTGTATTCCTCTGCCAGACCGTGAGCCATAGGATTGGTATAGTTGCCGTCGCCGTCCGGTACGCCTTCTTTTTCCCTGCATTTATTTACAAAATTACCGCGTTTGCTTTCAGCCTCCGCTGCAACGGAATTTATGCCGTCCGTCTGAAATCCCATAAGGTTCTCCCCGCCGCCCAAAACAGTGACCACACTGTTAAGAAAAAACGGAAGCAAACCGTTGTTGAGATTATCATGCAATGCATCAAACTTTCTATTTATTTCGGCTCTGTGCTCTTCAATGATGCTTTTAAAGGCATACGTTCGTCTGAGCCCTGAAGAATTGGATACGACTTCTTTAATATTATATAAGGTGCCCGTACACGGATTTTCATAATTTTCTATCCTTGCGGCGGAATCCGCAGTAATCTCCGCTCTGATTCGGCAGATCTCATATAAGTAATTGTTTCCGCTGACGCTTCCGCTGTTGATCTCGCTCACCCACGTATTGAACAGTTCGGTGTTTACGCCTCCGTCCTCATCATTTTGAAGTTCATTTATTGCTTTATTAAAAAGATCGCCCAATACACAGCTGTCTTCGTTTTCGCTTATTGAATACGCTGTTCCGCCCGCAAGCTTAACGTAGTTTGCATACAGTGCGTTATACATATCATTGAAGCTGCAGGCGTAACTCACTGCATTTTGGGGAACCTCCCATTCATTCAGTCCGTTCAGACTGTCAACCGCATTATACAGATTTTTAAGCTTTCCGTCAAGATCGTTGTACAGATTGTCAACTTCTTTTCTTTCATTCATCATCTCGGCGTTTTCCTTGGTTTTGTTGCCGCTGTCTATTGCGTCGGTAAGCCCGTTCCAGGCAAGATCCACAGGACCTATCACTTTCATGTAGTCGCATACCTGGTTTGAAAAAATATACTTATTTGAAAGATTTGCACCATTACTGCCGCTTTGGTCGATCTCTCTGCCGAGGGTCATTTGCGTATTGCCGTAAGGCGCCCATAAATTGCTCATATCCGCATTATTCATTCCAATAAAAACAATATTATCCGGAATATATTTAAGGTCCGACTGAGAAGCATTCGTTACCTTTCCGGCACTTGAAGGGTCATATGCGCTCTGCATATACTCCTTTATTACTTCAAGAGCCTTCAAGCCCTCCTCGTCCTGAGTAATTGAAAGAAGCCCGTAAACATTGTAAAGCAGTTCATCATATTGGCTGAGTACCGCATCCGCATATCCGTCCGCCGCTCCGGCAGCCTCTGAGTGAAAAAGCTTTATCCTTGCAAGATCGGTCATTAATCCCGTAAACATCATTACAGGAATAAGTACCAAACATATAAAAACGGTCACTCCGCCCCTTGTATTTTCTTCAAGGAAAAATTTAATTTCCTCATACTTTTTGTGTATTTCCATTTTATAATTCCCCTAAATCTGTCCATTTAAAAAATTCAAAAATTTATTTATATTTTCGCCGAACAGCGAATCAAGCTTTTCATTGAACCCTGTTTTGATGATAACATAATCCACAACGTCGGTAATTCTCATTACAGAAACGCTGTCGTTTACAACTATTTTCGCGTTGGCTTTCAGTTTCAGTTCATTATTTATTCCAAACATTCCTTTAATAAACGGAAGCGTTATCGTCTGTTCCGCAGCAGCATTAAGTTCCCGATAAATTATAAAATTTGTTGTTGAATCAAGATTCACCGTTATTCCCGAACTGTTAAACGTACTTCCTTTTTTCCCTGAAGAAAAATTAAGGAACCGATAATTGTTAAAAAACATTTTTTCAAACTTTTCCGTGTCCGGATTTGAAGCGACTTCATTTATAAGCTGTTTGTATATATTACTGTAACCCGCAGGAGCAACTACTCTTGTATATTCAGTCGCGCTTACCCTGTTATTTTCAAGATCGTCCATAAATCCTACATATGTATCCGTAAGTTCTCTTTTGTAATATATAAGAGCAGTTTCAAGAGCTGACTGCATATTCGCTTTCATAGTCAGTATCATGCTGTAAAAAAGCAGTATCATTATCATTATAAGCATTACAGGATAGACTATAGCCGCCTCTACAATAAGAAACGCGCCGCGCTGATCCTTGAAAAAATTCTTCATTAAAACGCTCCTTTCGGCATATCAAACAAATTACCGATAAACTGCAATAAAGATTACCAAACTGTCTCAATGACGCAGGCGAAGCTTTCACCTGCGCGGATTCAAACAGCCCTGCCGGCATAAAAACAACTGCATAGGCATAAAATCGCAAAACCCTTATATTTCCTCAAGCGTTTTGTCAGCGTTACCGAATACCTTATCCATAAATTCTGAAATCTTTTCTCTGAAAACAACTGCCAGAGCTATAGCTATAGCAATAAGTATCAAGGAAACGACAATACCGGAAACGCCGAATTCATTGCCTGAAAGCTCGGAAAGCTCCCTCTTTGCCCTGTCCTTTGCAATATCAGCCTTGACATACGCTTTAAGCGCAAGTTTGTTAGCCTTTTGCGCAAGATTAGTCATACTTTCTCCCCCTTTCTATTTTCTATCAGAATGAGCCCATGTTCATTGCAATAGGAACCATAACAAGAGCCATAATTCCTGCAAACATCAGGAGAGTAGGTACCATAAGTTTACCCTGAGCCAGCTCTCCCAGCCTTTTGGCGTTGTGTTTTTTTTCAGCCCAGCTTTCGTCTGCAAGCTGCGTAAACACAGTACCGATCTCAGAATTTCCCTTTGAGAGATTCTGTAAAATAGATGTTGCCAGCTTGGTTGTATATTTATTGCTGCAGTTGTTCATAAAATTGGTATAAACAATATGGGGGCTTATATTATTGTTCATTTCATCGATGACTTTCCGCATTTCAGTATACAGTACGCCCCTGCCCTTCTCTGAAACAAGCTCCCACGCCCTGGCGACCTCCATTCCCGAATTAACGAGAAGCGCCATTTTGGATATAACGTTCGGAAACTGAGAGGATATGTCCGCCTGCCTTTTATCGGTTTTCTCCTTTAACTCGTCAAACGGAAGATAACAAAGAACAACAGCAATTAAAAGCAATGCCATCGAAATTATTATTCCGTCGCTGCCTCTTCCCATAACGGACATTACAGACATTATCATCAGCGCCAAAGCGAACGAAAGATATGCATATGAAACAGCAAAAGCTATCATATATGCAGCGTTCCCCGCAGCTCCGGGTCTGCCGTAAAGCATCTCGCTCTTTTTTTTCAGATCCTGAAAAAGCTTGCTGTCGGCAGTTATGATATTCGCGGAAAAAAGAACGTATCCCGATGACGGTATAACATTAAAAAGCCCGGCTTTTCCGTTTTTCAACGCATCAAGCTCCTTTCGGATCCCGGCAGTTTTTTTAGCGCTGCTTTTACGTATCCGTTCGGCTCTTTTTCCGTCTCCCTTGCCTATCTCAGAAAGGTCTGCAAGCTTTAATTCAAGCTTCTCATTTTCTTCCGCTATTTTTCTTTTTTTGATATTTATCTGTGCCTTGACCGAATTGGTTATCTGCGTTTTGCCTATCACACAGCATATGACCACCCAAAGTATTATCATCGCTGTTGCGGTCAGCATAAGTACATATTCC
>CAJTWQ010000065.1 GCA_910579835.1 uncultured Ruminococcus sp. | reverse complement strand
TCAAACAGCTTTTCGGTATCCATAACAGCCAAGCTCCTTTCGTTTAGAGCCTATTCAGAATCTTTTTATGTGGTGATGTATTGAAAAAAAGTGTATTATATAGATTTTGAACAGGTACTTGCTTTTAGATCAATTCATATTTACAGTGACTATAAAACCGTCATCATTGTTTCCTGAAACGGTATATGTTTTGTCGGACGGAACTGGAACTTCAGTATCGCCGCCGGAATTTGCCTTAACGAAATAAACATGGTAAATCTTAGAATCAACGCTGATTTCAAGGGGCTTACTGCTATTATACTCTTTAACGGCTTCAATATACTCTTCAAGACAAAGACCGTTTTCCTTTATGTAGTGAGCATGAGGCACTCCGACATATCTATAGGTGTATGTTCTGGAAGCTTCACCAGTAACGCTGTCCTTTCCTTCGGGAAAACGCACGATAAAGCCATAATCAGCGGCATGTTCATCTATCCATGTATAAATTCCGGTGGGCGAATAGTATCCTGAACTTGAACCGTCCTTAGGAAAAATTCCCATATCAAAGCTTCTTGCAGTGTGATAGTCGGTATATCCTCCCTGAAACTGAGATACGCCGTTGGCATATTTATCATTTTGATCTTCAAGTGTCCTGAAACCGCCTATAATCATAATATCAATGCTTCCGGACTCTTTGCTGAACGCTTCCATCATACTGTTGAGCTTTTCAATGACTTCTGAATCAAGACGCATTACAAGGTCGCTTACGCTGTAAAATTCATTTTTAATATGATCGCAGAGAGTAACCGGTTCAGCATCAGCTTCCGGGAAAGTATACTGATGAGATGAGTTTACCAGAATGAGACTGCCGCAGCTCAGATCTCCGGAAGTATGTATTTCAGAGGTATACTCCGAAGCCGTTGTCTCCAATGTGTTGGAGGAGGTAAGTATAGAGCTTGTCTCGCTGCTTGTTACAAGGTCGTCTATAATAGTCGGATTTGAACTGTCTCCGGCAGAATTACCGGAATCTGATGGTCCAGACGCCGAAGTCTGTTCTCCGGATTTTTTTTTATTATCGGATTTTTTTCCGTCCTTGCAGCTTTTCATGCAGGATGCCGGTATAACAATCAGAACAATAAGTACGAGGACGGCAGCCACGATACGATCATATCTGACTCTGTATCTTTTTGAAGTACTCTGCCTGCGGCTGTTTCTTCGCTTATTTCCGTTATTCATATAAAAGAATCTCTCCTTAAATTAACGTCTTAATCAAGAACAGTGAATATATTTATTTCCAATTGTTTTATATTATACCACAAATAAATTTAATTGTAAAGCTTTTTTTGAAATTTTTACAAGAATTTAGAAATTTATAGTAAACGGAAATTTCAGCCGACGGTTTATCGGAGAAAAAGGTATCTAGATCGATTATAATGCAGTTAAATCTTATCTATAATTTTCGGAACTATAAAGCATAGTCCTGCAATAAATCCAATTTTTACAAGTATAGAAAGAGAAAGGAGCATTTGCTTTCTGCGGCATTTTTTCAGCATTTTTCGACTGCTTTTGTAGTCGTCAAGGGCGCTGAATATCCATGCAGAACGGTCGTAATCACTGTGAAATTCGGCAGATTTCAGTATATTAACGGCGTCTCTGTAGGCGTTTTCCTTGGCGTAATCATCGCGGAGCATAAGTTCTGTGCATTCCTGAACCTTCAGCGGACTGTCCTTATAATTTTCAAGAAAAATGAAAATTTCTCTTGCTTTTTCAGTGTCTTCGTAGGACAGACTTTCCTGAAGCATCAGACAAGCTTTTATATAATTATCCTCTTTCGTGGTTTCGATACGGCGGCTGCATTCCGTAAGCAATTCTTCAGCGCCCGCAGTTCCTCTGGCCAGCGAAAATAATTCCCTTGCCGCATTAAGGTCTTCTATAGTCTGCGCTGACTCCATAAGCCGGGAACCTCTTACAAGGGCAGACTGTCTGCAAAGCGTTTCCATTTTCTCTGATCCAAGCTCAAGCGCTTTTTTGCAGTTTTCGCTGAACGAGAGATCACATCCCATTTCCGGAAGTTTATCTGCAGATTCAAGCTCGCATTCAATAAGAAGTTTTCCGAGATATATCGCCGGGTTTCGCGGATCCTTAGCAACTGCACGCTCAAAATATTTTTCAGCGATCGCCCACTGTTTTCTTTCCAGGCATAAATTGCCGCGGCGGATAAGATCTTCGGGCGTTATATCCTCTTCCGTGACATCTTCATTTTTTACAGGTTCCCCCAGGATACTTTCTATATTTTCTATAAGCTCATTTATTGTATCATCGGAAGATAAATAATATCCCGGCAGATCGGCCAAAGGCTTTGGAAGACTGCGCAGTCTTATATTCCTGACCACCGGAATTAGTTTTCCGGCGGAGTTGTTATTTATAAGTTCAAGAAATCGTGTCCACTGATCTCTTGCTTTCAGTGAATTTATATTTTCCTGCCGCACGGCTGCTGTAATCATAATTTCAGCGTTGTTGAGTGCGGAAAAAACGCATGGTTCATAGTCGTATGGCGCACGGCCTGCAAGAGTTACAGGCGGAAAAAACACATTATATCCTTTTTTAGTAAGAGCTGTATATATTTCGCATGCCAAAAAGAAGTCCGGAGTTTTTTCGCCGCGTCTGTTTTTTTCAGCTGCGCAAAGAAAAATATTATACGTATCCTGCTGTACGGCGCATGCTAAAAGCCTTTTCTGCATTACGTCTATATATTCAGCTTCTCTGAGGTATGTACTGCGGCGCAGCATATCGCTTCTGTCCGAGGCTTCAATGAATGAATTGTCGCAGAGAATTGATTTATACCGTGTTCTGCGGCATTCCGGAACCATTATGTCGGCGTGAGGGTCTCTTATATATTTGACTCCAAATCGGCAGAGGGCAAGCTGCCAGTATATTTCCGGATCAGTGTGGTTATCTTTCAGCAGTTTATTATAAATTGAAGCCGCTTTGTCAAATTCGCATATTTGGCGGAGATGATTTCCTTTGTTCAGCATTTCAATTATATTATCGCCGACAGAAACGGGAAGTGTTTGTGAGGTTCTGCAAAAGCCGCAGACTGCAAGGTTTTGTACGGCTTCTGATTCAAGTTCTTTTCCGCACATTTTGCATTTATATACAGGCATATCTATATCTCCTATTACATGTTATTTGCCGCTCTTTTGCGGTATTCCGAGGGAGTACAACCCCTGTATTTTTTGAACTGACGCATAAAATAGGAATCGTTTTCATATCCGCACTTTTCTGCAACGGCGCTGATGGAAAGATTGGTGGACGTCAGAAGCTCGGATCCGAGAAGCAGCCGGCTTTCTATAACGTCGCGCAGAAAGGTTACGCCGAATGCTTCCTTATACAATCGGTGGAAGTAAGTGCGGCTTATATCCATTTTTATGCATATATCTTCTATATTCCAAGGAGCTGATGGCTCTTCATATACAGAATTGCGCAGATTTTTAAGTTCTGAATACCGGGAGATAAAAATTTCATTTTTTTCTGAGCTGTTCATATAAGATTCACTTATTGAGATCAGAATTATTTTTATATACAACTCCATAAGGTCGCAGACATGTTTCCCATGGCAGACATAATTGATCTTCATTGCTCTGACTGAAGAAAAAACGGTAAATTCTTCTTTTATTCTGACAGGTGTATTTAAAGGAAGATTTATGGACGTCATATATTGCTTATCAGTTGCTGAGGGGCAGAATCTTATGCAGTCAAATTTTATTTTTTTCTGAGAGGGGGAACGAAATTTTATGTTGATGTCGCTGCTGGTTATAATGGCGAAACTGCCGGATACGGCCGTATCGTTGCCGTTTATAGTAAATATAACGGGAGTTTTAAAAATATAAAGGCTGAAGATGTCTTTAGAAATCTTTTTTTCGATAATATCGCTGGTATAGTTAAGATCTATCTGAAAAATTTTCATATCTGTCCTCCTTTATTGTTTACTCAGAAGTTTAGTATCAGCATGTTATAATTATATCACAGTATTGTAAAAAAGTCCATAGGGCATCTGTTAGATTTCTATTGACTAATTAGTTCCAGTGTGATATAATAAATTAAAATGATGAATCATAAAGGAGAAAGTCGTGAAAATATTACTTATACTTATCGGAAAGATCATAGTCAGACTGCTGCGGCTTATGAAACGCAATGCGGGGAATCTTCCCGGAATTGTGCTCTGGCATCTTTCCGGGCATAAGGCGGTATCCATGTTCAAGGTAGAATGTCCCATAATTGCAGTTACAGGAACAAACGGAAAAACATCGGTGACGAACTGTATTGCCCAGCTTTTTGAGGGCAGCGGAAAGAAAATAATTATTAACAGAGAGGGTAATAATCTTGATACCGGCATCTGTTCGCTTCTTTTGCGGCATTGCGATATGAAAGGCAGGGTTAGGGCGGACTATCTCATTCTGGAAACTGACGAATCCCATGTTCCTGTGGTTTATTCGCAACTGAAGCTGGATACCCTTGTAGTGCTGAATTTCTTCCGGGATCAGCTGGACAGAAATGGTGAAATGGAAACTCTTATCCGGAAAATAAACGATTTCTGTAAGACTTTTAACGGGAATCTTATTCTTAACGGGGACGATCCTAATACTGCCCGTCTTGGCAGAGCAAATCCTGAAAATAAAAATGTAAAATATTTTCATGCAGAACAGTATGCCTTTGCTACCCAAAATGTTTTTGAGGCCTCGGAAGGGCGCTTCTGCCCGTTTTGCGGCGATGCTTTAGAATATGAGTATTACCAGTATTCTCATATTGGAAAATTCATCTGCAAAAAGTGCGGTTTCGGAAATTATGCGCCTTATATTATTGCTGAAAACATTGATCTGTCCAAACCTGTATTTACTGCTGACGGCCGTGAATATTCCCCGGTGCTGGGCAGCATATACAATGTTTATAATATGACCGCAGTGGCTGCCGCAGCGAAGCTTTACCAAATTGAACCCCAAGTTACGGATAAGGTTATTTCCACATATACTGTCAATAACGGACGTATGGAAAAATTTATGCTCGGTGATCGGGATACTACACTGAATCTGGCGAAAAATCCGGTAGGGGCCAATATGACCATTCGTGTTATGAATGAGATGGGCGGTGAAAAGGAACTGCTTTTCGTCCTTAACGATAATGTGGCTGACGGTCTTGACGTTTCATGGATATGGGATATAAATTTCAGCGTTTTTGAGCGTGTTTCCAGAGTTGTAACATCTGGGACAAGGGCTTATGATATTGCGGTGAGAATCAAGAATTCCGGCTATCCTGCCGAAAAAATCGTTGTATGTCCTGATCTGGACAAGTCTGTGGCGGAGCTTGCCAAAACGCCTGGAAAGAAGTTTGTTATAGCCAATTATACGGCAGTTCAGCCCACAAGGGCGGCGCTTAAAAGATATATCGCCGGAAACGGAGGAAAGGCACAGTGAAAACGTTGAAAATTCTTCATATGTATGCAGATATGCTTGATCTTTACGGTGACAGCGGAAATATGGAGATTATAGAATACCGCTGTAAAATGAGAGGAATAGGCTGTGAAATTTACAGATATTCGGTCGATTCGGAAATGCCTGATTTTTCTTTGTACGATCTCATATATATAGGCGGAGGAGCAGATCTTGAACAGCAGCATATCGCTGACGATCTTCTCAAATGCAGAAATGGGATCGAAAAGGCATATAAGGAGGGTGTTTTTCTGTTCCTGATATGTGGAGGCTATCAGTTGATGGGTAAATATTACCGTGACGCCGATGGCAACAAGATTCCAGGACTGGGATTATTTGATTATTACACGGTTGCCCCTGAAAGCCGTAAAAAACGCTGTATCGGTAATATTGTTATTCGTACTGAGATGACCGGAAAGCCTGTTGATGTGGTGGGATTTGAGAATCATGGCGGTCAGACCAGAGGTGTAAAAACGCCTTTCGGAAAAGTGCTTTACGGCAGCGGAAACTGTTCAAAAAGCGAGTCGGAGGGGTATTTCGAAAAGAACGTCATAGCAACATACCTTCACGGTCCGTGTCTGGCGAAAAATCCGGAAATTTCCGATTATATGATTGCTTATTGCATGAATCGGGGAGCCGATTCACTGCAGGAGCTGGCCTCTCTTGATGATAAGCTTGAAATGGAGTGCCGAAAGGTTATGATTAGCAGGCTTCTCAATAAAAAGAAATAAGAAACTGTTTATATAGGAAACATGTGCATGATCTTTGTCAAAAAGGTCATGCTCTTTTCATATTCTTCCAAATCTGTGCATATAGTGAAATAGTAATAACAGGACAAGGGGGAAGGTATGATATTTAAAAGCAAAATCATCCGTGATACGGTCATGCTGACAGTTATGCAGATCTGTCTTGACACGGCGGCGCTGATGCTGAACGTATTTATAACAAAGCAGCTCGGAACTTCGGCTATAGGAATTCTGACGCTGACAGGCTCCTTTCTCGGATTGGCAGGCATAATCTCTAACGGAAACGCCTTTCTCTGTATGAGTCGGTTGATTTCTGAGGAGCTTGGAAAATCCGGAGGTAATCCAAATCGGATTTTAATACATGGTATAAAACTTTGTATGATGCTGAGTCTGACGGTTTCGTCTGTAGTTTTTTTTCTGGCCGAGCCGATAAGCAGCCGTTTTTTCAGCGGAGCCGATATGGCGGCGTCAGTGCGTTTTATGCCGATTGCTCTTGTTTCCGGAGCGGTTTCATCCTGCTTTAAAGGATATTTTAATGCCGGGCGCCGTTCTTCGGTAACCGCTGCAGGTGATGTTCTTGAATTTGTTGTTAAATCCGCAGTTATAATCTTTTTTACTATTGCTTCCGACTCTCCGTCTGAAAGCATTGTCTGTGAAATTATGATTGCCGGAATCATTGCCGGAAATATTTCGTCGCTCATTTTCTTTCTTATTGCATTCGCCGGAAATCATGAACATTACAGAGGAAAAGGAACTCTGAACTTCCGCCGGTACGCCGCCTATGCGTTTCCTATTATGGGCGGGGGAATACTTACGGCATCTCTAAGCAGCGCTAACGACGCTCTGATACCGATGTGCCTGCGGCAGAGCGGAAATTCAGTTGCAGAAGCTTTTAGTAATTTTGGCATATTTGAAGCAATTGTCATTCCTACCTTGTTTTTTCCTTCGGTTATTCTCTGTTCAATGTCGGGGATTATAGTTAGTGAAACCGCAAGGGCTGCCGCATCAGGAAATAAAGAACGCATAAAAAGCTTATTCTGCCGTCTTTCACGTTGGACTATGATGTTCTCAGTTTTTGCCGCCTCTGTTCTTGTGCGTTTTGGACTGCCTATCGGGGAACTTTTGGGAGGCGGGGAGACAGCCGGTAAAATGATTTCCGTCATTGCTCCTGTAGTGCCTTTTATTTACATGGAGATTATTCTTGAAGCTATGATAAAGGGCATGGGGCTGCAGGCGTTTTCCTCCCTGAATTATCTGGCGGAGTATGCGGTGAGAATAACTATTGTACTGATTTTCGTGCCGAGAATCGGTTTTTACGGCATTGCGGCATCCTATTATGCAAGTAATGTGCTGGGAAATTGTTCGCGTTTCATTAAGCTGCTTCGGAATACCGGAATGCGGTTTGAACCGTTCCGCATGATTGTTGTTCCTGTTTTATATGCGTATATGACTATGTGTCCGGCGCAGATTCTTATGAGCGCTGTGGGAGCGGAATTAAAAAGTATTCCGGAAATGGTAATATATACGCTGATTTGGGGCGCGGGATATTTTGCGGTATTTTCAATTTTAGGGGGAATAAAGCTTTTTGACGGAAAAGAATTTGGTAAAACTGTTAAAAATGCACAATAAATAATCTTTATAGTAATGTGATATGTAGAAAAAATATGTAAAGTATTGCAATTTGCTTAAAAATATATTATAATTATCGAGTACAGTGGTATAAATTGCTGATACTGTAAATTTATTAACGAGGAGAATTCTAAAATGAAAGAGTACGACATAAATAAAGTAAGAAATATAGCTTTTGCCGGACATAACGGCTCGGGTAAAACATCCCTTGC
>CAJTWQ010000064.1 GCA_910579835.1 uncultured Ruminococcus sp. | reverse complement strand
CCCTTTCCTGAAAAGATTTCATCATTCATTCTCATGATATGTCTGATGTTTTTTGCATTCACAACTATCCTCGGCTGGAACTACTACTCCGAACGCTGCCTTTCATATCTGACCGGATCAAAAAAGCTCCCGTCGGCCATCTTCAAATGGCTGTATATTGCCGCGGTATTTTTTGGTCCGTATCTAACAGTATCAGCCGTATGGAATCTTGCCGATATTTTTAATGGACTCATGGCTTTACCTAATGTCGCCGCCCTCATAGCTCTCTCTGGTGTTGTCTCGACAGAAACAAAAAAATACTGCAATAAACTTAAATTTAAAAAGAAACATTAATTAAATATGTCAGACACAAGTAAATTTGCAGAATGATCTGACAGCTTAAGAAAATGCTGCAAAACGTTTAACATAATTTCAATTATTTTTATTGCAATAACCATTTTTATGCATTTTTTCATATATATCTGCCTTATCTGTTCCATTCCTGAATTTTCTCAACCTAATGATTTTAAACTATGGAGCAAATCTCCGTTATGGCGTTAAGGTATCGCTTTCTTGAAAAGCAAATGGGTTATTTTAACGTGCGTGCGAATGAACAGCGTGTTAGTAAAATAAAATATGATATAAAAGATCCATATCAAATCGAATATGAAAAACGAATTAAAACTGCGTCTCAGCAAATGTCAGATTTAATACGTTTGCCAGAATCAGAAATCAATACAGACGGTTTGTCAAATTAAAAATAATGCAAATTATTTCTTAAGCAAAACAATATACTAACCAATAAAAAATTCACATATTTTTATATCCAGATTTTATTGACAAAATGATAGAATTATTGTATATTTATTTTATAAAGCAACCTGCGAGCCGCACTGTTTTCGCAAAACATAGTATTTTGACACTTTAACTTAAAAAATAATTCCGGAGGTGTTTATATGGATATTCCGAACGATCATGCTATTTTGCTGAGTTATATAAATACACAGCTCAGAAACAGCGGTCATGATTTCAACGAACTTTGCAAAGATTTGTGCGTTGATAAGGAAATTATCCTGAAAAAGCTTGAAGCTATAGGATATGCTTATGATCCTGAAAAAAATCGTTTTGTATAAGAACCATTATAAACTCAGTTCTTAAAAACATGAAATTTGGAGGAAAAATGAAAAAAATATTTACAAAACTAACGGCTGCTGCACTGTCGTGTATTCTTTCAACCGGTTCTCTCTGCACATCATACGTTTTTGCTGAAACCAGAAATGAAACCACTGTAACTATTCATTACGATCTCAGCGGAGAAGACGTTAAGGTCGAAGACAATCAGTATGGAGGACCGCAGTATATCTATGATTTCAGCGGCGTTCCCGGAACTTCATGGAATATTTCAGATGTCGGTCTTGAACGGAAAGGATACACTTTCTCAGGCTGGACATTTGATGGCATAAGAGCATATACCCCCGGTTCCGTAATTCAATTCCCGGATGAAGACGCTACCCTTACTCCTGTATGGAGCAAAAATTCTGATACAGTAAAATACAACGTCCACTTTGAAGCCATCTGCGACATCGGAGTTATCGACAAGGATGGCAGACTGCCGGATTATAAGCTCAAAGCAGGCGAACTAATTGAAATACCGATTGACTGCTTCTATCATCCGGAAGATACATACACTCAGATAGGCTGGATCTATGACGGAACAGCTTATTTGGGTCAAAGCAAGATCATTATGCCATCTAGTGACGTGGAACTTACACCGAACTGGCATAAATACCACAAATTTATCTACAGTACAGGCAATGTGGATCGTATTATCGGTGTTTTAAGCCAAGAGCTTGAACGAATTGCTTCCCTTGAAACTGATCTTGCAGAGGCAGGCAGGTTTTCACGCATCGGTTTCCGAAATACTGGATGGCTTTGCAGTGCGGACGGTCAGGTATATCCGCCTGAAAGTCCATATATGATGCCGGACGAGGACGTAGTGTTCACTGCGGTATGGGAACCGATAACCTACACGCTGGTATTTCGACCGGAACTTCTTGACAAGAGTACACATATCAGGATTAATGGCCAGACAGATACTACGGTTATCTGTCCGGACGTAAATATCAAAAAGCCCGGATACAGATTCGGAGGTTGGGACTATAAGGGCACTATTTACCAACCCGGCGATGAATTCTTGATTTACGGCGAAATCGCCGGACTCGGCATTCCGCTGGAAGGAGTATGGATTAAGGAAGACACTCCGGTTCTTACCGATCCCACATACGGCGATGCAAACTGTGACGGAGAAATACGATTATCTGACGCTGTACTGATTATGCAGTGCATAGGAAATCCTGATGTCTACGGCATTGACGGATCCGCCCCCACCGCTATTACAAAACAGGGAATGCGAAATGCAGACTGCTATAACCCCGGCGATGGCTTAACTAACCTTGATGCTCTGGCAGTACAGAAGCTATGCATAAATCTTATAACTGAACTTCCCG
Organism: uncultured Ruminococcus sp.; assembly: GCA_910579835.1. Classification (GTDB taxonomy): domain Bacteria; phylum Bacillota; class Clostridia; order Oscillospirales; family Ruminococcaceae; genus Ruminococcus. Next base: position 5,574 of record CAJTWQ010000064.1, on the reverse strand, counting down.
TAAACGAACTTACCGAATAACATCAAAAAGGAGTAATATTATGAAAAAAATATATGGCAGATTTATCGCGATACCCATTTCTGTTCTAACTGCTTTGTCATCACTGCATTACTTTTCGGCATTGGCAGATACGAAAGATATAAGTGAAAATAAACAAGTCACCGTTCACTTTGACATCAGCGGAGAAGGTGTAGAATTTGACAAAGACATTGACGGGAATATTCTGGAAATCAAGGATATCACTGCCGATGCCAATTCATCAGTCAGACTTCCTGAACATTATCTTGTGCGGAAAGGCTACAGCTTTTCTGGATGGACTGATGATGGTGTGAGAGGCTATCCAATTGATTCTGTCTTTCAGGTTGGCGAAGAGGACGTGACTTTGACTCCGGTATGGTCTGATTTAAACAATAAAACCAGTTACAATATCGAATACAAGGTTGAAATCGACGGAGAAGATACTGAACTTCCCCTGACGCTCCAGAATCTGAAGCAATTTCCGGGAACGCTGGTTAAAATATCGCTGTTAGCTTTTGATTATCCGCAAAATACATATGCCCAGATCGGCTGGGTATACGACAGCAACACATACCTTGGACAGCAGTGCATTATTATGCCGGAGCACGATATTGTCCTTACACCAAACTGGCTCAAATACTACAAGCTAAAATATACCGCAGGCGATGTAGATCGTCTTAACGGAGCTACAACAGGTGAGTTTGATCGTCTGGAAAAACAAGACACGGGACTGGCAGAGGCAGGAAGATTCTCCCGGAACGGTTTCAAGATTATTGGCTGGAACTGCGATGCGGACGGTCAAGTTTACGCTCCGCTGTCAAACTACATGATGCCCAGTCAAGACGTTACTTTTACAGCAGTCTGGGAGCCTATAACCTACAATATATTATTTATGGGAAATACGGGCAAAGCCGATGATATTATCAAAATTGAAGGCAAAACCGATACAGCGATTATCTGTCCGGAATTTACAGGTACAAAAACAGGTTATTATTTTGACGGTTGGAAGTTTGAAGAAAAGATTGACGGTGTAACTCAAACCGTGGTATATCAGCCCGGCGATGAGTTCATCATTAAGGGGGCAAAACCCGGTATGGGAATTTATCTAAGCGCTGTATGGAAAAATGGAACTCCGCCTTCCCCTGAAATCATCTACGGCGATGCAAACTGCAACGGAGAAGTTCGTCTGAATGATGCCGTACTCATCATGCAGTCCATAGGTAATCCGGATGTTTACGGTCTTGAAGGATCCGCTCAAACGGCAATCACCGAACGTGGAATACTAAACGCTGACTGCTATAATCGAGGAGACGGGCTTACAAATATGGATGCTCTTGCGATTCAGAAATATCTCATTAATATTTTTAAGGAGCTTCCGGTGAAAGAATAATGTATTTTTATATATTTTTTCTTGACTACAGAATAAAATAATGATATAATAAAAATATCAATAATAAACAGGAGGAAAAATAAATGGAAAAATCAACAATTAAAAAGTATGTAGCTGAATGTATCGGTACATGTGTGCTTGTTCTTCTCGGCTGTGGAACAGCAATGACTGTAGGATGCTCCGGAAGCGGATATATCCTCACTGCGTTTGCCTTTGGTCTTACTATTGTCGGAATGGCTTACTGTATCGGCAATATATCAGGTTGTCACATTAATCCTGCCGTATCATTTGCAGTTTACATGAACGGCGGACTAAACACCAGGGAATTTCTTGGCTACACCATTTCTCAGTGTGCCGGTTCCCTTATTGGAACGCTCCTTCTCAGACTGATTTTCATGCTTAGTGACAAAACTGACTGTACAGCTCCATCAGGTAAAGATTGGGGTATGGGCGCAAACACTCTCGCGGGAGTGAACGACAATATACTTGCTGGCTTTCTTGTTGAAATCCTTCTCACCTTTGTCTTTATTATGACAATCCTTGGAGTTACATCAAAAAAAGCTAATCATGGCTCTTTTGGCGGACTTATCATAGGACTTTCACTCACACTGGTTCACATCCTCGGAATCGGTCTGACAGGAACATCTGTAAATCCTGCAAGAAGCCTCGGTCCAGCAATCTTTGCTCTAGGTGATGCTATTGTTCAGGTATGGATTTTCATTCTTGCACCATTTATCGGCGCGGGTCTTGCAGCGATTACATACAAGTGGCTTGAATCTGAAAAGCAGTAATTTCGCAATATTACTATCTTCTGTAATTACCACTTTAATGGCAAAAAAGATCTTTTACAGAATATATAATGAAAACAGGGCGTTTTTTAGACGTCCTGTTTTCATTATAATGATTAATATTTATTTATTACTTTTTATTCATGACCCTTTGATCTTCATTATTAGATCCTAAGTCTATTTCTGCTTTACGAACTCCGATAACTGCATAAAGTACAAGCAGAGTAATTCCGGCTGCACAGACCGCTATGCTGGCAGCCATAAATGCCTCGGTAAGCTTAAACATTGCTCCGGTATAGGCGGCAAATATCTGAGGCTGTTTAATCGAAAATGCGTTAAAATATCTGGTGGAAATAAGATATATACTTGGCATCATTCCTATTGCTCCGGCAATAGCTGCACATATTCCGGTCCAGTAAAGAAAAGTTTTCTTATCTCTGCGGTTTATAAATATCAGCAGCAATATCAGCATAAGCGTTCCACCTACAAATGCAAAGACCAATAAAGGTTTTATTCTGTATATCTTAGATACAGAACCCAGAACACCATGTTTTTCCAAAGCAGAAAACTTATATATATCGCAGGTTTCTCCAATAATCTGATAAGTCTTTTCCTTTGTATCACCTAACTTTTTATAAAAAATCTCATTCTTTTCATACCCTGTTTCATCAGCCAGAGTATTGAAAAACTCATCAATTGCCCGATCCAATTCTTCGTTTTCAGGAATATCCGCATCCATCTTTTCTCCAGATTTAAGTGAACTGTAACCAGCATTTATATACACGTTTATTACTGATTGTATATACTCTTTATCCAGATTTTTGGTATAAACCTCTGCCGGAATACCGGAGGATCCGGAAATTTCCCTGAATCTCCGTTCAAGCTGAACGGCAGTTTTTTCAGAAATATCTTTTTTTTCCGATAAAGCTATCGTTCGTTTACTGGTAATATTAATATCTGCTATTACAATCCCCATGCTGCATATCATAAGAAGAATCAGCAATATGGAAGTTATCAGTGACGGCAAATAGGCACTGAGTCTTTTCATGTCACTCCTCCTTTCCTGAACTGTAATATTTTGTTTCTGTAAGATCACATATAACACCAATTCTCTGGTCAGAACCGCCAAATACATCCTTGGTACATGTATACAGCGTCATTCGTGTGTCTTTGGTTGGAATGACATACTTCTTTTCACTGTTCTTGAAAGAAATATTCTCGCGAACAGTATAAGTAAAAATTCCATAATTTGTTTTAACCGTAATTATATCTCCAACTTTAAGCTTGTCCAATTCGGCAAAAAATGTATTAACATGAGCACTTATAACAGAATTTCCCGGATCACCAAATACAGCTGACCCTGAAGACTGACAAGCTCCTATCTCAAAAAGTTCAATATCGCTGCCCCAATAAACAGGTACAGTAGTTTCAAATACATCACAGGTAAGATCGGCATAATGCTCTGCATATACCGGACGTATGATCTCTCCTTTATTAGATAAATACTCCTCATCGACAGCGTCAATTTTATTATCCTTTATTTTAAGACCTGTATTTGCATTTTCCGGATCAATTTTCAGTTCGTCCATAAATACAAGTCCCTTGTAACGCTGAAGCTGATCTGAAGGCTTTATAAGAACGATCATAATAATTCCCATGCACATTGCAAACAAAATAAATGGTGTAGCGATATGGAGCATAAGACTGCCCGATTGTTTTTTATTTTCTTTCATCAGCTGTATTTTCCTTTACTATGGTGCGTCGAATAATAAAAACTGTTCCTGCCAGGGCAATTAGAAAAAGTCCGGCAGCAGCAGCATATATCAGACGGCGGTCATATCCGGTATTTTCCACAACATCCTTACCAAAGCTTGACTGCCCGATAAGCTCCCCGTCCTTGTTTCGCAACGATAGCTTTATTGTCTCGTTGTCTATATCCTCAACTGTCATATTATAACCGATTTCTGCCAAAACATCCGACATATTGTTTGCCACTTCAAGCTTTTTGTCCACTGGAAGCTGTTTCAGCATACTGCGCCGTTCTTCGGGTGTCAGATTATCAATGATCACCTGCTGCTGCGCCGGTGGAAACGTAGCAATATATGCTTGTTTTTCATCATATGATAGAGCTATGAAATCGCTTTTGCTTATGCGTGTGAAAGTATTTCCGTCGGTTGTAGTTAGCGTTATCGGCTGCTTTTCAGGATCAGAAGGCTGCGGCTCATTTTTGTCAGGCGATTCCGGCTCTCCGGGCTTTATAGGAGCGACCGTTGTAGTGGTGACAATCTGCTGAGTGATCTGAGGTCCTGTTGTTAAATGCTTTGATGACTCAGAGTGAATCATTTCTATAGCCTTTTGAAGCTGTTCTTCCGTCCAATCAGCAGAATTGCCATAATACTGCTCGCTCTGTGCAAGATTATAATAATCCTGAATCATGCTCTCCGGCCACCCCTCTTCCCTTGCCGCCTGCCATACATCATCAATAGTCGTTGCCGAAACTGTGAGACCGCCAGCCACAAGAGCCGCTGCTGCTCCCAGAGATATCAGAAAACCCATAAATATCTTTTTTATCATATTATCCCTCCATATATTATTTGCACTTCTATTATAACCGGTTTTATGAGGATTGTCAAGCTTCGCGACTATAAGGAAAAATTTTTTTGTTTTTTCAATGCATTTTCGATTGACAATCCTATCGTTGAATACTATAATTATTATAGTATAATAAATTGCACGGAGGCATCCATATGACAGAGCAACTGAAAAAATGCAGTTTGTGTCCGAGAAGATGCGGTACAAACAGGTACAGAAGAACAGGATATTGCGGCGCCGGATTTGAAATTATTGCAGCCAAAGCATGCCTTCATACGTGGGAGGAACCGTGTATCTCCTATCAAAACGGCGCAGGAACTGTATTTTTTTCGGGATGCAGTCTGCGCTGCCGTTTCTGTCAAAATAACGAGATAAGCAATGAAACAAAAGGTAAAATCCTTACTGTACAGCAGCTTGGCAATATTTTCCTGTGGCTTCAGGATCAGGGAGCTGATAATATCGAACTGGTGACAGCGACTCACTTCACGCCGCATATCATTGCCGCCCTTGACAGTGTGAGACACCGCATTAAAATACCTGTGATCTGGAACAGCGGCGGATATGAACTGACAGAAACTATTGACCTTCTGAACGGATATATCGATGTTTATCTTCCAGATATAAAATATTTTTCCCCGGAAATTTCAACAAGATACAGCAATGCCCCAGATTACTTTGAATATGCATCGATGGCTGTTCTGAGAATGATAAGCCAGACGGGAAAGCTCTTGTATAATGAGCAGGGCGGCATTGTCCGGGGAACGATAATCCGTCACCTTGTGCTTC
>CAJTWQ010000063.1 GCA_910579835.1 uncultured Ruminococcus sp. | reverse complement strand
ACCGCCAGTTTGCATTTGCAGCCTTTGTTTCAAGAGCCGTGGTAGAAGGCTTTTCGATCATTCCGCTGAAAACCGTCAGAGACATTGCCGCCGAAACAAGACCGCTGGCTATTTTTTTTAATTTCATAATATGACCTCCGATTCCGTAAATCCATAAATTCTTTTTATCTGTTTTAATTTTATCACAATTTATCCTTAAAGTCAATAATCCGTTTATGTACTTTTAAATCTTTTTTATGATCTTTTCTAATATATTTTGTACTATTCATCTTATATGTGTACTTTTATCCTTTGTATTTTTAATCTTTTGCATATTATTGTGCATAACCGCTTTAACAATATTTCGTTTTTTCTCTTGATTTGTCAAATTATTTGTGTTATGATATTAATAGAGGATAGAACCTCGAATACAGATTTATGTGAAACTTTTACATTTGCTTAAAATTGGAGGATACAATTTTGAAAAAAGAAAATATTCACGCTAACCATCGTTCACGAATGAAAAATAAATTTTTTGTTAACGGCGGCGATAATTATTATCCGCATCAGCTTCTTGAAATTCTGCTTTTTTATACCATTCCGAGAATAGATACAAATCCTGTTGCTCACCGGCTGCTAAAGCGGTTCGGATGTCTGGAGAACGTAATGAATGCCAAAACAGACGAACTTAAAGAGGTTGACGGTATAGGTCCTGCCAGCGCATGTTTTGTAAATGCCTTCGGAGAAATATGCCGGCGATATTCACAGAATTCGGAAAAGAAACCGCGATTTGAGTCAACCACCGATCTTAAGGATTATTTCACCGTCAATTTTCCGGGTTACCCAACCGATTCTCTGGTAATAATATCCGTCAGCCCTCAGCTTGAGTTTATGCGGTCGGAAAGCCTCATCCTGAACGAACTCATAAGCAGTTCCGCTGCCGCCAGGCTAATCGCAGGCCTGATTCTTCGAGGGGGTTCAGATCGTATAGCAGCAGGAATATTTCATACATGCACTCCTCCTGTTCCAGATCCAAGAGACTATCAACTTACCAGAATGATTGCGGAATCTGCTGCGGCAATGGGTACTGAACTTATAGATATGGTAATATGCAGCGGTGAATACGCCTTTTCCATGAAGGAAACGGGAGCTTTCAGCTTTAATTGATGAAACGCCATGAATAGAAAACAATTGCTTGGAAAAAAGATTATAGAATACGGAGCAGAATCTTTGTCAGATGCCGAACTTCTTGAATTTATTCTCGCTCACTCCGGTGCGGATGAAAATACGGCTGACCTGCTTCTTTCAAAACTGCACAGTATAAAAGCTGCTGCCGACGCTGATCACGGAATTCTTACTGCACAATACGGAGTAAGCATGAATACAGCTGTTCTTCTTAAGCTGATACCGGCTGTCTGCCATGAAAAATCCACAAACCGCAAGTCGGGAAACCGTATCGGCAGCACGGAAAATGCGGGAAAATATTTCAGTAATTTATTTACAGGATATTCCGAAGAATATTTTGCTGCCGCAGCCATAAAGGACAGTATGTGGATATCCGGTTCTCCCTTTATCCGCAGCTCCGGAAGCTTCTCAAATGTCAGCGTAAAATGCAGGGACATTGTGCGCTATGCCGTATCCGGCGGAAGGAATAAACTGATACTCGCTCACAATCATCCCAACGGAGTTCCAAATCCGTCCGAAAACGATATAATCGCTACAAAGAAGATAATTGCTTCCCTCAAGCCTCTTGAAATAAAAGTTCTTGATCATATTATTGTGGGCAAAGATTCATACGTTTCCCTACGTGAGATTCCCGGACTTATCAGCTTTGAAAGTGCCCCGGAATACAAGTGCTCATGTTTATAGAAATCTTTTCGCAAAATGCCGCAAATGCAAAAAATTTGCAAAAAATATCTATGACTATTTGACTTTCCTTTCTTTTGCTGATAAAATTATACTGAGTGGTGTCATGCTGCTGATCAGATAATATTACAGAAGGAGCTATTAAAATGATAAATATACTTATTATAGAGGACGACAGAAATATTGCTAAGATGATAAAAGCAACTCTCTCAATAGTAAATTACAGCGGCAAATGCTGCTATGACGGAAAAAGTGGCGCTCAGGAAGCCCTGAAAGGCGCTTACGATCTTATTTTGCTTGACGTTATGCTTCCGGAAATGAACGGTTTTGAAGTTATGAACGCCATAAAAAGCTGTGGAACTCCTGTAATCTTTCTCACCGCGGTACAAGATGTAGCTGACAAGGTAAAAGGTCTGCGGCTCGGAGCCGAGGACTACATCGTCAAGCCCTTTGAGGCTCTGGAACTGCTTGCAAGAATAGATGTGGTGCTCCGTCGCTCGAACAAAACTCAGAACATTATCACATATGGATCGCTTATGGTGGATATTTCCAGTCATATTATAACAGATCATGGCGAACCGGTACAGCTTACCCCCAAGGAATTTGACGTTATCGTTTACTTCCTTCAGCATCAGGATATAGCCGTTACCCGTGAACGGTTGCTGTCAAATATCTGGGGCTATGAATTTGAGGGCGAGAGCCGTACCGTGGATATACATGTTCAGCAGGTGAGACGCAAGCTCGGTCTGAAAGACAAGCTCATCACTATTCCGAAGCTCGGCTACCGTCTTGAAAGCCAGGATAAATCATGAAGCTTTGGCAGAAGATATTCCTCAGCTCTCTGTGTCTTATAATTATAGCGGTAAACGTTATCTCCATTGTACTGCTCAACAACAGCCATCGTCTGCTCATTGAGCGTGAACAGTCTCATGCTATAAACGAATATGAATATTTTGCCGCATCATTTGCCAACACTGTAGTATATGAACGTCTGCGGGCGGATAAAATTATTCTCAGTTCCGATGATGTACGGAATATTGCGGCAGATATTGTTCGAGGACGTTCTCAGGGGCAGTTAGCGGCGGCTATTTATGACAGTGATAAGAATCTCATCGAGAGCAGCAGTCTGCCGGAACTTTTCAGTCATAAGGACTTTGGCGCTTATATTGACAGCGTTGACTTATCCGAGAACAGTTACAGCATAAAAATTTTCCAGTGCGGCGGCACACACTATATGACCGTCTGTTCATCCCTTAAGGCGGAGGATATAAATTATCTAATAATGACGGTTGCCGACGTTACGGAAATATATACTCTGCGTGATCGGCAGACCGATTTTGTCCGTAAAATAGGTCTTATTTCGGCTGCCACGATCTCACTCATACTGTTGGTTACGGTAATTTTCCTTCTTCGTCCGCTCAGCCGCCTTAATATTTATACCAAGGCTATTGCAGGAGGAAATTACAAAATAAGAATAAGAAAGCGAGGCAGCCGTGAATTTCGTGAACTTGCGGAAAATATGAACATTATGGCTGACTCTATCCAGAGCAATGCGGCCCGTCTGGAAAAAATTGCTGAGGACAGGCAGACATTTATCGCCAATCTCGCTCATGAGATGAAAACCCCTCTTACTTCCATACTGGGATTTGCTGATCTGCTGCGCATCAAGAAAAGCGTCAGCGACCGTGAGCGTCAGGAATATGCCGGTGTTATCGTTGAAGAAACTAAGCGTATGCGTGCACTTTCCGGAAAGCTTATGGAACTTATAGCTCTCGGCGGCACGGAAACCGAAAAAAAGCCCATAAGTCTGGCAGCAATGATACACGATACGGAAACTTCTCTTACGCCGATTCTGCTGAAAAAATCCGTTTCCCTTGTATGCGATTCTGAAGATATTACTATTTACGCCGACGAGGAGCTTTTCAAATCCCTGCTTTATAATATTATTGAAAATGCTATAAAGGCATCGGATATGGGGCAGGAAATTATACTCCGTGCTGGAATGTCTCAGGGGAATGCAGTTATCGCCGTAACCGACTGCGGTATAGGCATGAGTGAGGAAGACGCCAAAAAGGTATTTGAACCATTCTACATGGTGGACAAGTCACGAAGCCGCAAGGCTGGAGGTGCTGGTCTCGGTCTTGCACTATGCGTGAAAATCGCAGAGCTGCACAATGCTATCCTTACTATTGACAGCCGTCTTGGTGAGGGAACAACCGTGTATATCATTATATCGGGAGAGGAGTGCTTCCTTAACAGCAGTGTGCCAGATTCACATTTCCACTTGTAAACTTGTTGATCCCTGCTGTACCTTTAGTCTGCTTTCGCTCACATCAAGTAAATTCATTTGAAAGGAGTTTTTAAATGAAACACGGTCTGACTTTCGTTATAATAATGGCCTTAATACTGTCTTTGGGCTACTATAGCGTTGACCTTGTCGGAATTTTCTCCGAAAGCTCACGTCTGGAACATACTAATCTGCCAAGAAGTGCAAAGGATTCTGGAGCTGTCTACATATCCGGTGAGGAATCCAGCTTTCATCCTATGGAGCTTGTGGGAAATTCCAATTTCACCATGAGCGGATACTACAGCGATTCTGAGCTGAATATGAGCAGCGCGTTGGTAGCTGTCATGAGCAGCTGCAATAAGCAGTCGGAGATGACTGCAAACGACGGTAAAAGACTCTCCGAGTATTTAAAGGTCACTGACAGCGGTTATATATATGCCGAGAAATTCAGTTATGTTAATTCCAGCGGGGAAGAACGCTTCCTTGACTGCATTCTTACTGGAGATATACGTGTTGTTTATCTGAATTTTTATTCTCAGGAGGAGCTTAATCCCACGCCAGAGGAAACAGAATCGGCTTTGAAAACTTTTGACAGTCAGTCCGTACAGTTCTATTATTATGTTGAGAACTACGTAGCAGAGCTGGAAAAAGATTTTGAAGCTGCGGGAGTCATAGATCATATTGATTACAAAATCAATGATTCGGAAAATAATTTTGATTTTTTTTACAATGTATACATGGATATATATTGCTTCACATATAACAGATTTATCGATCCGCAGCCGCCTGTTGCTTTATTCTGGATGTCTCCTTGGTATTTCTGCAATTTATCATTTTATAATGACAACGTAGGTTTTTATTTAAACGCATATGGAATATCCCATATTGTTGAAAAAATGATATACACATCCCAAATATCCGAACCGCAGTATACCACCTATCAGGGAAGAATATACCAGAGCATATTTTTTGACCGCAATGAGCTTATAACTATTTACAACATACATGACAGATGTATAGAGGGATTTTATGCGCCCGTTTACACATGACCAGCATGATACTGGACAAACAATTGCTGCCGGCGATAATAAAGGGAGGGTGTAATAATTGAAACATCGTATACTTTTTTCAGTTCTTCTTATTGTCATAACTGCGGTTGGATTTAACGGTTCAAAAATAACCAAGGCCATTCTTAGTGCAGGAGATTCGGAACAGTCAAAAATCTCTCGTTCCTCTGTAAACAGTGCCGCTATATATCTTTCACCTGACGAGATTTCTTTTGATCCTATGAGTATAGTGGATAAGGATAACAGCAAGCCCGTAAGCAAAGAGAACAACAGATACTATGGCGGCGGACGCTTTGATTTCTGTGGTATTATGGATTCGCTTATACGGAATATCAGCATATACAGCGAAAAAACAGAGTATGCAAAGCCTGTCGGAGCAGAAATCGCTGACAGTATTTATGCAGCTCCGAACGGTCTTTATTATATTGAAAAGCATCCGTACTACAATAAATTCAACAACAAACGCTATGTTGACTTGATTTTGGACAGTGAAGATCTCAGCATTAGGTACATCAACTTCTACGATGACCAGCAGCACAGCGTTTCCTCTGACGCCGTACAGCGAGGTATAGAAAAATTAGACAAAATGAGTATGGAATTCTACAGTAAAATCCTTAACATATATAATTATTACAACATTTATGGATGGTTTTACGGTGAAAATTACAGTGAGATCAATGCAAAGTTTCCCTTTTTCATGGAAATTTGTTTTGATCCGTTTAATGAAGAAGAACAAAATGTACCTCTCGGCTATAACGGAGTGTATGATCTTTTTATCAGCAACGCCTGTGCAGACACCAAAATAGCAAATACAGAATTAAACGATACAGACCCTATGTCCATGTTTTTTAAAGTATCTTCAGCTCCGAGTATGGTAAGCTTTTGGGACAGATTTGATAACGATCTGGGGGAATACGATGGAAATATTGAGATACGCGATGAAGATCCCTACTCTACAACACGCTGCTTTACATCCTCTATGAAATTCATTTCAGAATGCGTTGATTCCGACTTTATTAAAAACGCAGAATTTTCCGCATATAACGGCAAAATATATATGACGAGTTCTCTGCAAAACAATAAAAAAATTATAATCTACAACATTCTGACAAATGAAATAGAGGGTTTTTGCTGTTTTTATAATAACGATACCTGGTGATACAAGATCGCTGCATTAAATATTACAAACATGCTGATTAATGTAATAAAAATGTTACAGAAAAAATACAAATTCCGACGATTTCGTAATAAGAGCCCTGAAAAGGTTGACTTTTTTTAAAATTACTGATACAATAAATATGATGTAACTTTGCGCATTAATTTCATTTATTAAGGAGGAGCTGCTTTGGGAGAACGTAAATTCTGCTACAAGTGTATGGAAAAATATGATTCAGATCTCCATATATGCCCTCACTGCGGATATGACGAGGCAACACCGGCTAACCCTGCATATATAACGCCGGGAACTCTTCTTCACGACCGGTATCTTGTGGGTATCGTTCTTGAATACAACGGTGAAGGAGCTACATACGCAGGCTTCGATGTTTCTACCGGCTGTAAAATACATTTAAGAGAATATATGCCCATTAATCTCTGTACCCGTGTAAAGAACAAGGCAACTATAAGCGTAAATTATAATGATCTTGCAAAATATAAGGCCTTTATGGCAGAGTACACCGAGCTTAATAAATCTCTTGCAAGATTGAGGAACGATTCAAACATTAATCCCGTTCTTGATATGTTTGCAGAAAACAACACTACATACACTGTTTTTGAATATATCGACGGCGTTAAAATGCTTGATTTTCTGAAAGAAAACGCCGGCGAGCTGAGCTGGGAACAGGTTTCAAAACTTTTTCCGCCGCTTTTTACCACTATCGGCAGACTTCACAATGCAGGAATTATTCACAGAGCTATCAGTCCCGACACGGTGTATATTACTACCAAAGGCGAGCTGAGACTTTTAAGCTTCTGTATCTCTGCTGTGAGAACGGCAAACGCCGGTCTTGAATACGAGTTGTTCAAGGGCTACGCTGCTCCTGAACAATATTCGGCCAGCAGCAGCAGCCGTCAGGGTTCTTGGACGGATGTCTACGGTTTATGCGCCCTGATTTACCGCGCTCTCACAGGATGCATGCCTGATGATTCTATTGACCGTACCAAGCATGACGACCTTCACGAGCCTTACTTGCTTAATCAACAGATTCCACAGCACGTTTCAAGGGTTGTCATGGACGGAATGAATCTTAACGGACGCGACCGTATTCAGACAATAACCGAACTTGTAACCAGGCTTTTTGAACAGCCGGCGCCTATAAAACACACAGGAACAATTCCCGTATCGTCAGCGGTACAGGAAAAACCTACAGTAAATTACGAGGGCAGCGAAGTTCCTCCGGAATATAATATTCGGCAGCGTCCCGTGCAGAAGCCAGCATATCCTCCGCCGGCACCGGTAAGAAATTACGAACCGCCTGTAAACAGTGACTATGATGACTACAGGTATGAAAAAGTCAATACCGTTGACAGAATTAAAATTCCAATTATTATTGCCATACTGCTTTTGGCTATCCTACTTATAATAGCGGTAGTCATATTCAATATCCTCGGAGTGGGCGGCGGAGATGAATCTTCGGATGTTTTGAACAGCAGCTCTGCTGTTACAGATAACGTAGTTAACGGAACTACAGATCCCTCGGAAACAACCCTTCCAGAGGACATTGAAATGCCAGACCTCTACAGACGCTTCTTTGAGCTTACAAAAGAAAAGTATCAGGATCGCTTTGTACTCGATCCCGAATATGAATACAACGACGAATATGATACCGATATGATCTTTGAACAAAGCATCGAAGCCGGAACAATGATTTCAAAGGGTACTGTTGTAAAGGTTAAAGTAAGCAAAGGCAAGGAATCGGCTATTATACCGGATTATGCGGATTGCACAGTTTCAGAATATAAAAATCGTTTGGAAAAGGCAGGTATTTCGGATTTTAACTATCAATTCATTGCTTCAAAGGATTACTACTATGGAAAACCTAATTCAATCATTGAACTTCAAGTTGAGGGTAAAAAAATAAACCCCGGAGAATTTTTTAGCAACAAGGAAGGTAAAAAGCTGACGGTTTACTATGTTCCTGAGGATGCCGAGATACATACGACTGTTACTCAGAACACTCAGACGGTGGAACCGACTTCGGAAGAACCGATAACGACTACAACTACTGTTCAACCGGCAACAGATCCTCCTGTCACT
>CAJTWQ010000062.1 GCA_910579835.1 uncultured Ruminococcus sp. | reverse complement strand
GGTACTATATGATGTTCCGTGCATTTACAAAATTCACGTTTTGCTCAGGGCTAAAAATAAATCAAAGGGAGGGTATCTATGCAATTTATAAAGGAAACCGCTGTTGTATGCAGTGCTGCCGTATTAGCAGTTACGTCATCATCAATACCAAAAGTAAGCACAGATTCCGCATCTTCAATTATTATCAACGAAATATGTGCCAAAAATACAGCTTATGCAGCTCCGGACGGAAAATATTATGACTGGATAGAACTGTATAATCCATCAGATAAAAGTGCGGATCTAAGCGGATACGGTTTGTCCGACAAGGCAGATAAGCCATATCAATTTGTTTTTCCCGATAATACGATAATTGCAGGAAAAGAACGGATTATCGTATTCTGTGATTCAAAAATCGTTCAGTCAAATGTTCAATACTCCGCTGCCTTTGGACTCTCAACAAACGGCGAAACGGTATTACTTACGGATTCTAAGGGAAATACGGTCGATTCCATAACATTCGGGGTAATGACGGATAATCAGTCATACGGACGAGTTCCCGACGGCTCTGAAAGCTTTGCATATATGGAAATGTCACCGAATACTGCAAACGAAGCAAAATCCATTATCAGCGCCGATGTTAAGAAACCCGTTTTATCGAAAGAAAGCGGTTTCTATAATGATGCGTTTTCACTGGATATTTCTGCGTCTGAAAACTCTGTGATTTACTATACTCTTGACGGAAGCGAGCCGACTGCCGACAGCAGCATCTATAGCTCGCCAATTATGGTAAGCGACATTTCATATTCCTCAAATATTTTGAGTGCAAGAACCGATATCGCTCCCTCAACATCAATGTCAAGCGTTGCAGCTCCTAAAAATCCGGTTGATAAGGCGTTTGTTGTGCGTGCCGCTGCCATGGACGAGAACGGCAATTTCAGCGATACGGTTACCGGAACATACTTTATCGGCTATCAGAATAAGTCTGCTTATTATCAGAATCTGAAAGTGATTTCTCTTGTGACCGACAGCGGTAATCTTTACGATTACGAGAATGGTATTTATGTTCAGGGCAAAGTATATGAAGACTGGAAAAACAGTCCCGATTACAGTTTGGAAACTCCGGAATGGCTGATTCCCGGAAATTATACGCAAAAGGGCTCTGCGTGGGAGCGTGAAGCCTCCATGCAGATATTTGAAAACGGCAGTCTTGCGGTCAGTCAGAATGTCGGAATACGTATTCACGGCGGTGCAACCCGGTCTATGCCTCAGAAAAGCTTTAACATTTATGCAAGAAGCAGATACGGCGCATCGAAGCTGAATTTCGATTTGTTTTCAGGTAATGTCAGCAGCGAAAGCTCCGGCGAAACGATAACGGAGTTCGACAGCTTTATGCTCCGCAACGGAGGCAATGACGCTCAGTATGCAAGATTCCGTGACAAGCTGAATCAATCACTTGTATCTGACAGGAGTTTTCTGACGCAGGGCATGGAGCCTTGTATTGTGTTCATTAACGGCGAGTACTGGGGACAGTATGAAATAACCGAAAAGCTTGACGAGGATTTTATCTCTGCACATTATGGTGTGAAGAAAAATAATATATGCGTTGTTAAAAATCAGGAGCTTGATTCAGGCGATGCTGCCGCTTATGAGGAATGGGGACAGCTCCGTGAATGGATAACATCAACGGATTTGTCTGATGAATCTAACTATAACGAACTTTGCGAAAAGATTGATATGCAAAGCTTTATGGACTATATGAGCGCAGAAATCTACTTCAATAATGTTGATTGGGGTTCAAATAATACGGCAATGTGGAAAGCTGTAAATACAGACCCTTCCAATCCATACGCAGACGGCAAATGGCGGTTTGTTATGTTTGATACGGAATACAGTACAAATCTGTATGGACAGGCAAAGCCCTCTGACAATACATTCAGTCAGATTATGCAGTCCGACTCTTTTCTTGCGGATCTGTTGAATTCAGCCATGAAAAATGATACATTCAACCGGCAATTCTGCCAAACCTTTATGGATATGGCTAACGAAAACTTTAACTATAATAAAGTATCCGACCTGATTGAACAGCTTTCCGCAGCCTATCATGATACTACTGTTGATACATATAACCGTTTCTGGTCGGACTGGCCCGGAGGATACTGGGCTGAACCTATGCTTTCTAAAGAAGTTGATTCCGTTAAAAAGTTTTACAGCAGCAGATTTTCAAGTATTACAAGTTCATTGAAAAATTCTCTCGGACTAAACGGGCAGCTTGTGAATGTGACCGTAAAAAATGATGAATCAATGGGAAATGTTACCATAAATACTATTGCTCCCGACTTTACGAACGGTTCATGGAGCGGAAAATACTACACCAATTATCCCGTTAGCCTTTCGGCAGAACCTAAAGAAGGTTTTGAGTTTGTCGGCTGGGAAACATCTGACGGAGAAAACATTAAAGCTTCAGCAGCAGAAATCTTCTTTGATTCCGACATCACAATAATGGCTGTTTATAAAAAATCCGAAAAGCTTTTAGGCGATGTGAACCTTGACGGAGAAGTAAATGTTGCCGATGCGGTTATGTTACAGAAATGGCTGCTGTGTGCAGGAGATTTAATTTGTTGGGAGAATGGCGACTTGTGCAAAGATGAGCAAATTAACGTATTTGATCTTTGCCTTTTAAAAAGAATGATTATTGAGCAAAAATAAGTTGTTTTTACCGGAATGCTGCATCTGCACGACAGCATCACAGGTATTACATACATTCCTTTATTGAGAGAGGCAAACAGAAAGATCCTGTCCGATTTGGCAGGATCTATTTTTATTCCAATGGTAATGTGGTGATAAACCTCACGCTGCCGTCAAAATAATCGGCTTCTATTTTTCCGTTGTGCAGCTCTTTAATTGCCTGTGCTATAGAAAGTCCGAGTCCGAATCCCTCCTGCTGATTACGCTGATCATTGTCGCTGCGATAGAAACGTTCAAAAAGCATTGAGGTGTCTGCAACGGAAAAATCCGAACATGGATTGGAACAGGTGATTACGACGATATCCCTATTCTTTTGCATCGAAAAGTGAATATCAGATTTTTCATCCGAATATTTCAAGGCGTTGTCTATTAGAATCCCCACAAGCTGTGAGATTTTATTTTCATCGCAAACCATGAGTATATCCTTTTCAATATCAGATTGAAGTGTTTTTTGACTTTCAAAGAATCTGCTTTCAAAATACATCAAAGAACGGTTTACAATACGGCTGACATCACATTTTCTGAAATTCTGCTTTGCTGTACACGTTTCAGATAATCGTGACAAATCAAGGAGTTCATGCACAAGATGCTGCATCTTTCTCGATTGATTTTTGATACAGTACGTCCATCTGTCAGAGCCTTTCTGCCGGCTAATAATATCAATTGTTGTGGATATGACGGTAATCGGCGTTTTCAGTTCATGGCTTGCGTTTGAGATGAATTTTTTCTTACGTTCAAAGCTGTCTGCAACAGGCTTGACCACTCTCTTTGAGATAATCAGTATCAGTATAAAAATAACAATCAGTACAGCGATTCCCACCAGAACGGAAATCAGCAGAAGATTGCGGCTCGCAAGATTTGTAAAGCTGTTGTTGACAAAAACGATAATGCTTACATCGTCTGTACTTTTGACGCTATAGCTATATGCAGAATTATCTATTTTCAGTTTACCGTTTTTTCTGCCTGATTTTGTGATTTGTCCGATATATGATTCTGCATTGGAATCTTCGATATCATGTATCATATTTCCGCTATTTATGGACAGAAGCTAGTCTTGGTGGTCTGTTACCAGATAAAATGCGGTTGTATTTCCGAGAACAGAAGGAATGTTATTTTCAAACACATCGGAAAACGTACTGTGCGTAACGATGTGGCGTGAGGAACTGCCTCCCGGAACAGGTTCCTTATAATGTATTTCGATACTGTCGACTGTCAGGGAAATATCAGAATCAGTTCCGTGATACATATCGCTGGAGGTTTTCCACCAGATGATGGAAACTAAAAAGTAATCGCCGACAATCTGCTCCTCCGTTATTTCAATGGGATTTCCGTCATATTTGATGTTTTCATAACTGCCAAAGTCAATGGAAATGTTGGTGGTGTCCTTGTTGAACGCATATTCCTGATAAACCAGTTTCTTTCCGCTGTCTGTTTCAACATCGAACATCAAACCGCCGCCTGCGCTGTACCAGTTGGCAGAACCGTTTTCACATTCAATTGTTCCATGCATGGTAATGCTTGAAATCTTCCGTACATCACGAGGAATAATATAATCTCCGTCCTCGTTCTTTTTCGTTTCTTCAAGCAAGTAATATTCCGTATAAGAGTCGTGTTACACGTATGAAAAATCTCCTGAAACAGAACAGGAAATTGAAAGAATTTTGCGGCGGCATCACATTTATTACACAAAAACAGAAGTATGGATTGAGAGCGAAAAGCTCTATGAAATTTTATATCAAATGGACGCCTGAGTGTGAGGCAGGATGCTGCCCGAACGCCGACATTAGATTTACAGAAGGCTGGTAATAAAATGGAAAAGAACAAGGTTAAATTCGGTCTGAACAAGGTTCACTGGGCGAAAATCAAGGGCTACGATGAGGAGGGTATTCCGACTTATGACACGCCTGTGAGACTTCCCGGCGCGGTAAATCTGAGCATTGATGCTGAGGGCGAACTTGAGAATTTTTTTGCCGATAATGGAGTTTATTACGTTATCAACAACAATTCCGGCTACAGCGGTGACCTTGAAATCGTTCTCGTGACCACAGATTTTGCTACTGAAATTCTCGGAGAAGTCCTTGATTCAAAAGGCGTTCTCGTTGAAAAGAATGACACGGAAACTGCGGAATTTGCGCTGTTTTTCGAGTTTGAGAGCGACAAAAACAAGATTCGCCACATGTTCTATCGCTGCGCCGTTTCCCGTCCCGGCACGGAATCTGCGACAACTGAGGACAGCAAGGAAGTCAAGACGGAAACTCTCACGCTGACCGCTTCGGCTCTCGAAAACGGCTTAGTTAAGGCGAAATCCTGCGAGGAAACGGATGCAACGGTATACAAGAACTGGTACAAGGCAGTGTATATGCCTGATATTCCGACGGAAACTGCGAATGGAGGTTAATGACATTTCTGATAATATCTACAGCAGACGGCAACTTGAATGCCGTCTGTTGTTGTTTAAGGAGGTTATGGTATGGACATAAATGACATCATTGGGAAACGATACGGAAAAATCAAAGTAGTCAGCCATATCGGAAAAGTTAATAGACATCACAAGTATTTATGTAAATGCGACTGCGGAAATTTTGATGAGGTGTTCAGAGACAATTTACTCCGTGGAAGTAAAGTTTCATGTGCAAATTGCTGGCGAATAGAACCGGAAAATGACTATTATCGTTATTATTGTTCCAATGGAAAATCGTTTATTTTTGACGCTGTAGATCTTGATCTTGTTAGATCGCATAATTGGCATCTTTCTAAGGAAGGTTATCCGAAAACAAATATCGGCACTTCAATTGTTACTTTAACAAGATTTATTTTACAATGCGGTGAAAATGACTTTGTTGACCATATCAATAGAAATCCCGGCGATGAACGCCGAGCTAATATCAGAGTAGTTACACCACAGGAAAACGCCTTTAATCGCAAAAAACATACAAATAATAAATCCGGATTCAAGGGCGTAAGTCTCCATAAAAATGGAAAGTACAGAGCAGATATCGGTATTGATGGAAAGATTAAATATTTAGGTCTGTTTCGCACTTCAGTTGAGACTGCTAAAGCCTATGATGATGCAGCTCGTAAATATTACGGTAAATACGGACGTTTTAATTTTCCACTTGAAAGCGAATTAAGTGCAAGATAACAGGAGGATTTTGAAATGGCAATTAAAAAATTATTAATGTTGACGGTGTGGAAGTTCCGTTCAAAGCGAGTGCAGCACTTCCCCGTATGTAACGCATAAAGTTTGGACGTGACATTTATCAGGATTTTTCTTCTTTGCAGAACTCTGTAAAAGAAAGAGACGAAAATAACAGCGGACTCGATATAAACTCTCTCGAAATTTTCGAGTAGCTCTCGTGGCTCATGGCGAAACACGCTGATCCTAATGTTCCCGATAATCCCGATGAATGGTTGGAGCAGTTTAAGTTGATTGAGCTCTGGGGACTCAATGTTGAAACCAAAGTCCGGTCAAAAAAGAACTCGCCAAACTGACAGACCGATGACAACGCCCCTGTTCCTGCTGAGATGCGTTCAGCTCGGAATATCGCTTTCCGAGCTGGAGCTTCTCACCATCGGTTTGGTGAATGATATGTTTACGGAACGGGAACGGGATGATTGGAATGGGTGGCGGCAAATTGCTACGCAGGAGGATATGGATCGCCTGTAAGAAATATCACTCAGCTTCAAACAATTTCGGATAATTGCGTTTACCGTTGATGATGTGATAAATATAAACAGTATCTCCGATCACCCGATAAAAGCAAAGATAATTTCCAATGACAAGTTTCCGATAATGATCAGCTGCAAGAATAGCCTCATCGCATTCTCTGCCCATATATGGGCTTGTTTTCAGCATTTCAATATCGTCAAGTATCTTGTTGGTGATTTTTTGTGCAGAAATTGGACCTACAAGAGACAAATGCATATCTGCAATTTCTTCTATTTCATGCCATGCCGGAGCGAGTATTTCCACATTATATTCACGCATTTTTGTACTTCTCCGCAATACGTTTTCTTGCATCCGCAATAGATACGGTTGGCTCACCGGAAAGGCGGCTCTCCTCAGCTGCATCAAGCTTTGCCTTGAGACGGATCAATTCCTCTCTTTTCTCAAAAGCATCAATGCTCATAACAACAAGGTCTCCTTCACCATTTTTTGTGATGTAGATAGGTTCTTGCTTCTCGTGGGCAAGTGTTGAAATGGTTCCGTAGTCATTTCGCAGAACAGTAGATGACTTAATAATCATTTGAATTCCTCCAATCTTTATTCTATGATTATTATAACATAATTCTCGTAGAATTTCAATAGATTTTCAAAAAAATTTTCTGAAAAGAGGTGAGAACAATATGCAGTATCGATTTCAGCAAGGAAAAGTTATGGTGAATTGTGCCTGTTTTCTGGGCTATGATAAAGACGCTGATGGTAAGTTAGTCATCAATCCTAAACAGGCGGAAACGGTCAAGAGAATTTTTCGTAAGTATAGGAAGTACGTCAAATGCCGCCCTTGGTATGCGGAAACTTATCGACCGCCATTTTGCCATTTCATCCGTATGTGGAAACATATCAAAAATATTTTCTTATTGCATCTCTTTTATCTGTTCTAAATCTGCTATTAAATTTATTTTCTAATTATATATGAATCCTTCAACCTTTTAAACGTTGAAGATTTCATTAAATACAAATCTCCACGGCTTCTTGTCATAGCAACGTATAATTTATTTATTGTAGAAGCAGGTGTCCCTTGGATAGAGAAGTTCTCATTATCAAGTTGATCGAATCTGTCTGTCAGAATTACACAAGCCGCATCGACTGTATCACCTTTGGAGTACGACCAATTTAATGCTTGAAATGAATATTTATCAGCTTCTTTAAAAACCAGCTTTACAATTTGTTCGTTGTCAAGAATTTCTGTAGCCAGATCATCAACCCAAATAATGGAACCTTCATGTTCATCGTGGGAAGATATGCTGATACCAAGCTTTTTACTTACATAATCACAAACCTCCGCAGAACAGCGTCTTGATTTATCCAGTGTTGTTGTGTCCACATTAAATCCCGAATTTTGCAGTTCAGAAATAAATTCTTGATATCCAACATCACCGTTCTTTTTCTTAAATGGTTTCCCTGAATTGTTTGTAGCAGAGACCGAATGCTGATGGTAATCTCCAACAAGCATCACACTGTTAAGCTGTTTTGCCAACGCCATGATAAGTTCGTAGTCATGTTCCCTAAAATCTTGAAACTCATCTATTAACACATAATCATAGAATAGGTTCAGCCTTGCTGAAGCTCTTTTTACAAGCGAGTCCCGTCCTTTTTTTACCTGCAATACCAGTTCTGACAGTGTTGCACAGTAATACTGCCCTTGATTAGTAATGTAATGCCTAAGTTTATCTTTTGTCACGTACTTGGGGTTCGCAATCATACGACCTCGTGTATTTGTTATCTGCTTTAGAGGCGGATCAATCGTGCAGATACCACTGCTAATGAATGCTGGACAAGAAAAATGCTCGGCAATGCTCGGTTCATATGGACATATCAAATGACGATACACGAAAGAGTCGAAAGTCATTACTGTTGTCAATTCTGGAACACCTTTATACGCATCACATAGTTCGTTTTCAATATTGTAGATGTTTTCGTTTGTATAGGCCAGTATCAAGTTTTTCTTCGTTAGGTCTATCGAATGGCAACGTCATGTACCCAGTAACAAAAAGTTTTTTAAATGCCTTAGAATCTGAAAAACTCC
>CAJTWQ010000061.1 GCA_910579835.1 uncultured Ruminococcus sp. | reverse complement strand
CCTTTATGTACATATTGTATGCATTTGCGATAGTCCAGCCATTGCCGTTTATCTCTGCACATTTTCGGGAAACCGTTCCCACACCGGTCGGCGCGATTTCGTTCATATTGAAAGTTCCTCCGCCCTCCGGCAGGCTTACATAAGCACCGGTCGTGCCTATTGCCGTTACAAATTCTTCCCAGTTTCCGGGAATGTATGGGTCTGCCTGCGTGCCTGTGCCATTCATTAGTAACACCTCCAGTCTGCTTACAGACGTCTTTCATTAAGCTTAATTTTCATTGATGTGATACGATTCGGACCTGTAACGACTATCTTATTCTGCCCTGCCGCCATAAAAGGGAACAGCCCTTTTGTAGTGCGCATTATGGGCGTGCCGTCTATTACCTGATAGGCGATCATCTGACCGCAGTCAACAATTATTTCCTCATTAGCCTTCGACAATTCAATGCCAAATTCCGTCCCATTGACGGCGAATATTATTTCTGTCGTTCTTTCCCCCACAATGTAGTATGTAGGCTGACAGATCAGATTTCCCCGATTTGTCAGTATATCACCGCTTTTAACCTCTATAAGAGGATTATCAATAAAATATTTGAACGGTTCACAGAGAAAAGTAATTTCATATTTTATCTTCTTACCGTCAAAGGACTGTGAAACTGATACGCTGGTTATCTTCCTGACTTTGTAATAATACTTGTTCAGTCTTGATAATTGCAGGGTTTTAGGATTGGAAAGATATTCATTTATATTACTGTTGTCAAAGTTGTCTGAAAAGAAAACAAAGCATTTAATTTTTAACGTTATATCATCATAGCTGTCCTCGAGAATATACGTATCCGTAAGACCTCCGTTTTTATAGCTGTTTCCTCTTTGGATAGGCATGGGAGGAACGGGGGGAGTATCAACATACAGACCCACGTCCGAACCCGGAACACCGTTTATATAGATGTAATCAGGCGATTCTATTTCCATCCCGTACCTCCTATTGCTACATTCTGAGAAATTGAAAGCTCTTCCAATGCTTCGCTTATCTTTTCAGCTATAGTTCTGCCTATTTCCATATCTTCCGTGCCCGTTACCGTCACATTGAGATTTTCGACTACAAAGCCGGAGGCAGATGGCTTTTTATTAAGCTTTTCGACAATTTTATCAATCCATTCAGTATTGTTTTCAAGAGGAACAACGGCTTCTTTGCCTGCTTCGCCTATGAGGGCAAGCGTGGGATCGTCGACTATGCCTCCTTTTGCCAAACGCGGCAGATCAACGGTGGGTATTTTGTCAATATCAACGCCGGGAAGCTTGTTTATTGCCTTTATTGCGCCATTTATGGCATTCGGAATCAGATTGAGTGCAGCTTCGATCGTTGCAATAGCTCCATTTATTACGGTAACAAATGCAAACTCAACAGCTTCACCAACATTGTGACCAATTGTGGAAAAAATATCCTTGATGCTGTCCCAGATTCCGCTAAAAAATTCCTTGATTCCTGAAAACACTTCTTTAATGCTGGTCACAGCTCCCTCAAATTTTTCTCCGAACCAATCTCCGACATTGGAAAACACGCCTGTAATGCTGTCCCAGATTCCGCTAAAAAATTCCTTGATTCCTGAAAACGCTTCTTTAATACCGGCCACAGCACCCTCAAATTTATCTTTGAACCATCCGCCAACATTTGAGAATATTTCCTTGATTCCATCCCACTTTTCACTGAACCACTCTTTGATGGTTGACCATGCTTCTTTGATGCCATTTACAGCTCCCTCAAATTTATCTTTGAACCATGGACCAATATTGGAGAAGCCGTCTTTTATATTTTCCCAAAGTTCCGCAAACCATTCACCGATATTAGAAAAGAAATTCGGTATTGATTCTGTGAAAAAGGTTACAATATTATTCCATAAGTTCACAAAAAAATCAAATATCGGGAATAGAAAACCGTCTATTTCTTCCTCCCATTTCTCATAAATCATTGTGCCGATATTCCATCCGGCTATGAATGAACCTATTACCGCAGTGGCTTTTGTTGCGCCTGACAGCTTGCTCCAGTCGGTATTAAGGAATGAGCCGACATTTTTTGCAGAATCAAGAGCGCTTTTACCAACTTCAAGCAATTTTCCACTTAATTCTCCAAGTTTACCGATGACTTCTTTAGATATATGAATAGCCGCCAAGGCTGCCGCTATCTTGATAAAGCAATCAGCAATATCCGGATTTTCATTAATCCAGTCTGATATTCCTCCGAGCGCATCCGTAAGAAAACCCAATGCAGAAATTATAGCATCGCCTGTCCATTCTGCTAACGGTCTTAAAAAATCGTTCCACAGCTTTTCAGCATGAGGTTGTAAAGCTTCAATAACGCTTTTTAATGTTTCAGCTGCTGATGATAACAGGTCAAAAAACTCTGGTATAGCCTCATTTATCGTCCATTCTGTCAGCGGTGCAAGAACATTTTCTGTAAGCCATACTATGGACTCACCAATCTTTGAAATTATTGGTTCAATTTTTTCAAGCAATGATTTAAAAGATTGTAAAAGATTTTCAAAGTCGATTTCGCCCAATGTTTCAGTAATAATGGTGACAAGATTTCCTACAGTATCAGAAAGGTTTTTGCCTATGCTTTCAAAAATACCGCCGAAAGACAAAAACGCTTCCTTAACCTTGATCCAGCTCTTTTCAAGTCCGAGAGCAGACGCGACCGCATCAAGAAGTCCGGTTACTATCCCCGGCGCACTCTTTATAAGCGAACCTGCAAGTCCTGATATCAGTTTAGTGCCAGATTGAATTAATGAGGGTAATATTTTGCTTGCTATGCCCGGAAGCTTGTCAACGATAATAGGAACAAGATTTTCTACAAGTTGACCTATGCCCTCTAAAACCTGTTCGATTCGCGGCATTATGTTTTCAAAAGCTGTTTCTGTACTGCTGACGAACGCATCAATTTTTCCAGATATATCGCCGTTTGATTTACCTATTTCAGTTACAAGATTCTGCCATGCAGACTTCATGCTTCCAACGCTTCCGGAGATAGTTCCACTGGCTTCAAGAGCTGTTGTGCCAGTTATCCCCATTTCATCTTGAATGACATGTATAGCTTCGATCATCTTGTCAAAAGATACTTCGTTTACGTTTTTTTCTGTGACTTCCATAACACCGGCAAGAACTCCGCTATCATTGATAAGACGCGCCATTTCACCGGCAGTACCACCATACATCAACATTCACATAAGGTCGTTAATCTTATGCCGCTTTTTAAGCTGCTGCATATTTCTATACAGATTAGACTATCTCTTGACTTTAAAAGTCCCTCGCACTTCCATTCACTTGAATGTACTCTACTCACTTCCGCTAAATTGAAGCGTGTTTTCGATAGTCGTTACACATTTTAATTGACATTTTGCTGAATGTATGGTAAAATAAATATATGGAATGCGTGGAGGTATTATATATGTTTGTACCCATTATTTCAGCACCTAACTACTCAATCTCAAACTCAGGCATTGTAAAAAATAACACCACTGGACACATTAAAAAGCCTTACATCAATAAAAACAATGGTTATTTAACTGTTGATTTATGGATGAATGGTAAACCTTGCAAAAGAACCTTGCATCGCTTACTTGCAGAAGCTTTTATTCCAAATCCCGAAAACAAACCAACCATAGACCACATTGACGGTAATCGTCAAAACAATTCACTCGATAACCTGCGTTGGGCATCATATAGCGAGAATAATTCTCGTTTCGACACTCATGGTGTTAGAAGTGAAAAAATCAAGGTATATCATTATACCGAAACACGAAAAAAACGTGGTGGCGGTCATGTCTCATGGGATGATAATGATTTCGTTTTAAATTTTGATAGCATCACCGACACCGCTGCTTATTTTAACACAACATTAGGAAATATCTCCTTAATGTTATCCAAAGGGATAATAGGTGTTCGTGGTAAAATGCGTGGATATAAATTTGAGTATGTCAAGAAAAAAATCAATTAACTTTGCACGGTGTTTCCCTCGGCTTTACGTTAGGGGGTTCACCGTTTTCACGAGGTTTATACTGAGCAATAGTGGAGTTTACCCAGTTTAAGATTATCGAGCATGGTATAATTCTGCTTCGCAAATCCCTGATAAGCGTTTTGTATTGATGCTATATCAGTGCCCATCTTATTGGCGTTATCGCTCATGTCAACCATTGCTTGATTTGCTACATCTGCCGCTTTATCTGTATCTTTATCGAGACCTTGTAAAAGTGAAGCTGAAAACGATGTTACAGTTTCCATGTACTCATTTGCGGACATTCCGGCGGTTCGATAAGCCTGATCGGCATATTGCTGAACCTTTGCGGAACTTTCTTTAAACAACGTATCAACACCGCCAACAAGCTGCTCATAGTTTGCGTAACTATCCACTGATTGTTTAAGCAGAACGCCTAACCCAGATGAAGCAACTCCAACGGCAGCCGCTCCGACTTTAGCAGCTGTTTCAAGAGCGTTTTTTATTTTTCCTGCAATGCTTTTTAACCCTTCTGCGGCACTGTCCCAGTTTTTCACAAAATCTTTTGAATCCTTTTCCGATTCCTTTGATGTTTCTTTCTGAGATTTATTAATTTTGTCACTGCTTTTTTCGACTTCCTCAGCCGTTTTGGTGTACTGCGATCTGATTTCTTCATTCGCTTTTTTCATAGCTTTGCTTTTGTCCATACCGCTTTTTTCAAACTGATGGGCAAGTTTCATAACCATTGACCGTATTTCACTTTCAGTAGCTATAAGCTTTTCACTGCTTTCAGTTGCTTCCTCACTTTTTTCAGAATATTCCTCTAAAGAATCGGCAGCATTTTCAAAGCTCTCCGCATTTTTCTCCGTTTCGGTCGTCGATTTTTTGACGTTTTCAGCAGCTTTATTATACTGTTCGGACATAGCCGAAACGCCTTTTTGAACGTTCCCGGAAATATTCACCACGTTGCCCAGAGATGCAGCAAGATTTTTTCCACCCTCAATTGCCGTTTTCAGAGCATTTTCAAAACCGCTTGTATCAAGAGAAATCTTACCAAAAAGGTCAAATACATCCATGCTTTATTCCTCCTCTCCTATTTTTTTCAGCTTAGACTTCATATTCGCAATAATCTCGCTGCTTGTCCGTGTATCGGCAGGCTGTTTTGTTTCGATAAGGTCTGAATAGCGCACGTTTGAGCCTGTTATCGCTCTCAGCATTTCGGACATATATATGCGGTATATCTGGTCATGGCTGTACTGCTCGTATTTTGACGCAAAATACCGCATAAATGGCTTTATTCGCCGCCGCCCTCTGTATTCTCCGTAGCAGAGCCAGAAGTGCTTACACTGTTCCTCCGACTCTGCGCAGTAAAAAGCTGAATGATCTCAGGCGTATTGAGCAGCTCCATAAACTTAAAAGGAAGAGTAAGAATATTAACCTTGTATGTTTCCGGGGATTCTCCATCGAATATTGCAAGAATTTCTTTAACCTCTTTTTTGTGATTTTTTATAGCATATTTAACTGCCTTTATTCTCGGCTGATCGCTTTTAAGCAAATTTTTAAGCTCCGCATCCCCCATGATAACGCTTGCCGGTTCAAGAAGATCGGCAAAAGCGTCAAGGGAATCATCCGAATTATAATTAAATGCGTTCATAATAATTAACTCCTTTTAGTACATTTTAAGCGGCTTCCGGTTCTGTAGAGGCATCCGCGCTATAGAATTCCATAGGTACTTCTTTTTGCTTTTTAATTGAAACGTGACCAGTTATTGTAACAGAAATCTGTCCCTTGCCATTTTTGGTTGTTTTCAGTGACAAGCCAGATGTTGAAAGACCGTTTTTGAGCACTGCGGCGACCATTCCGCCGTCTGCACGGTCTCCCACCCATGATATATCCGAAAAGTCTGTCTGTTTAAGGTCTGCACGGGGTTTAATCGCTCCGGTATCAGCGTTTATATCAGCTGCGCCCAGTGCAAATCGTATCGATTCTTTAGACGTTCCCAAAGCTGTAAATGCAATTGAGCACTCCCAACCGTCAAGATGCTTGAATTCCATCATGTTGTTAGGAACATTGTCTACGTCGCTTCCCATGTCTGAATATGTAGGCGTACAGGTGATAGTGATACCGCCTGTTGTTGCGCATATAATATCTTCGTCCGCTGGTTCGGCAGGATTTGCAGGATCAAATTTTCTTAAAAGCACACCCGCGTCAAGCTGCATTTCTTCAAATGTTGCCTGCGGAATAACAGTAAATTTTCCCATAAAAAACACTCCTTTTTTAATTTAGTAAGCCGTTAAAAATTCGGCTTGGATTTGTATAATTATTCGTTTTATATTTTTGTTGTTTTCATCGCTCATTCGCTGCGCAAACGGCGAAGCTTTGGAAATATACATATAGCCGGTATCAATTTTTACCGACAAATGACCATATTTGCCTATGTATTCGGCAATCTGATCCGCTTTTTGACTTATCCATGCCCATGAGGTAGAGATGTCCCATATTGATGCATTGAGCAGCAATTTATTGCCGACGCTGTCGGTCGCCGTTTGATAAGTTATATAGGGCATAACTGCATTGTCGGGAACAGAATTTTCATCATAGGCTTTAAGCCCGAAACTGCTCCAAAAAGCATGAAGAGCCTGTGATTTATCCATTGCGGACACTCCTCGGGAGTTCGTATTCTTCGGCAGATACACAGCGCATATCCAGCGTTGAAGAAGCGGGAGTATATACATCATCTCCGTCAGATGTCACGCGGAATATCTTTCCGTCAGACAGTCTTTTAAAAAGATTATGATACTGTAAATTCAACGCTTTTGACGTTGTAATAGTATATAATGCTGTAACTCCCTGTTTTTCTGCAATTCTTGCTTCTGTGGAGTTGTCAAGAGCTATTGCCGCTTCAAAATATGCGCCCTCCGTAACCTCATTGACAAAACCGCCATAGCCGTCGTCGACTATTCCTTGATTAAGCATTACGCATTTTTCCATTGATTCTTTAAGTAACGACATTATAACTTCCTCCATTTATTTAATCTGCTTCTGAATTGCATTTGCCATGTAAGCGCATCTGCACTTCCCGAACCGTTTTGTGTACTTCTAGTGTAGGTGTACCCTTTAAAGCTTTCACTCTGATATGGGCTGTTAATGATTTCTGAATACTTATTACACCATAAGTTTATTTCCTCAGAAAGATTAATTACATCCGGAGGAATCGCCATAGCACATAAAAATCCTTTGAATTCTTCGTCTTTAAGACCTTTGCAAGGATATTGGTATACGCCGTCATTTAAAACGCTTCCTTTGATACGGAAATACTGACCTGCAAGCAGCTTTATATTGCTGCCTGCAAGCTCAATTTCTCCGCTTGAAATAGTGTAATTTCCTGGATATATTCCGCGCTCGAACCAGTTATTAATCTCCCTGCATATCTCCGTCAGTGTTACTTTCGGCATTTTTAACACGCCCTTTTCTTTTTGTTGTTTTGGGTTTTATCTCAGTAGATTCAGAAACTTCCGCCGTTTCTTCATCCTCGATATCTTCGGGGATATACTCTATCAGCGAAATATTACGTCTGTTCTTACCGCTTTCAAGTTCTTCAATGCGTTCGGTGCCGGGGTTAAGCCCCTTACGAGGGTATATATCACCCTCGTTGTAAATATAGTTTTTATCCTGCAAATCTCTGAATTTATGTAATACCCTGTACATTATTAGACACCTTCTTCATCTTCGCCTGTCGGTTCTTTAGCTGGTTCTGTGATCGTGGCTATAAACAGGCTTGACGGATCGTAAAGCACCGGCATAAAGAGTGCGCTTGCCTTTGTCCAGATAACGGCGGGATCGGGAGTTTCATATTGTGTAACGTAAATATAAGGCGATACAGAGCTTCCGCTTACCCTTGCTATCTTGTTAAGATCAAGCTCAGGGGGATCACCCCAGAGACCTACTCCAAGCTTACCGGAAGGATTAGTCGCAAAAAATGTTATCTTATTATCAGGATAATATTTCTTGCTTGTTACAACAGGCCGTCCATCTGTTCCCATTGTTACCTTTTCACCATATTGCAGATCGTTTGTTATGACCGTATTAATATTGAATTCTTCGGAAAGATAGGCGTTAAGAGCCGATATGCGCACTGTTGCACCTGTAAGAGCATTTCCGCTGATAACTTTCTGAATAGCCGTATTGTTTCTTATCTTTGTAAGATTCCTTTTAGTAAGAAGCATTCCAGTGATAATAACACCCATTTCCGTCGCTTTATCAATAATTGATTGAATCTGTCCGGGAACATCGGCGGATGTGGAAAGGTCGATTGTTAAATTAGTCTGATCGGCTGTCACACCGTAATCAACAGATAAATTAAGATTATTTTCCTTTATAGTCACCTTGCCTGTAGAAAGAAGCTCGTTTTTTGCAACCAGAGTTCTTGTGCTTACCTGATCCGCAAGATTTATACCGTCATTCAGGACATATTCAAAAAGCGAATTCAATGGAACACCACTGTTAATATGTTTTCTTAAGGCTTCTGACTGA
>CAJTWQ010000060.1:363-9181 GCA_910579835.1 uncultured Ruminococcus sp. | reverse complement strand
CATCTGCTCATATATACTGCTGTCCTTGTGAAAATCAGGAAGCTTTTTCCGGCAAGATCCGAGAACGGCGGAAGGAGTTCTCAGCAAAAGCTGAAATTTTTCCTCATCATTTATAGCATGGGAAAGATCAATCAGACGTCCGTCAAGAAGCCCCTCAACACCATTTAATACACCATAAATTCTATCAATTTCTCCGGATTTCCGACCGGCACGCAGCACCCCCGCAAGAGATGCATTAATAGCACAAGTAGGTCCTCCTGATTGTGCAACTGCTATATTCATAAAAACACCCCACATTTTGTTTTCATCAGACATCATGTACTTTAATCTGATGTCATCTTTTTATCTCTACTATGATTATAGCATATAATACGGCAGATTTCAACATTTTTTTCAAATAAGTTCAAAATATCTGAGAGCATTTGCAATCCCATCGTTTTCAATCGAGGTAGTTATGTATGAAACATACGGATATATTTGAAATGCTCCTCCCATTGCTATACTGTTTGGTACGGCCTGAAACATTGAAAGATCATTCATACTATCACCTATGGCATATGCATTTTCAATAGGAATTCCCAGCTTATCCATAATATACCTTATACCAGAAGCCTTTGAATATCCAATGGGAACGTTTTCAAAAAATCCGCCTCCCCTGTCAATTATCTCAAAATATCTCCCCACCTCACGGTGAAATAACTGCTCGTCGGTATTTTCGTCTATCCACGCTACAAACTTATCAAAAATAAAATTTTTATCCTCAACACGTCCTGTAATATCAATGGATGGGTCAACAAAAATATCAAGGAAATTCTTAAGCGATTTATTCATAGGAAGCTCATCGTCAAAAAAATATCCATCCCGGTACTCATATACTGGAGTTACACGGCACTCCCTCATAATTTCAGATATTTTTCTGCAAAAGTCCCTATCAAGGCGATTATGGAAAACTGTCTGCCCTCCATATTCAATATACGTCCCGCAACCGCATATATAACCGTCAAATCCAAGATCTCTGACCATACTGCTGACGTTAAAAGCTGTTCTTCCTGTATTTATAAAAGTAAGATTTCCGCGTATTCTGGTTTCGGCAATAGCTTTTGCCGTACTTTCAGGAATTATTCCCCACTGATCCTCGGTCACAAGAGTACCATCAATGTCAAAAAATATTACTGACGGCATATCATTATTCCCCAGGCTCATTTTCCTACCGCTCCGCGAAGCTCGCCAATAAGATCAATATCGTTTTTGTTTACCTTAATATTTGCCTTGCTCTTCGTTCCATCCGGAAACTGAACATTAATTTCAACGACGCTTCCCTCGGTAATCCTTTCAGAAACAACTTCGGCAAACTGAATTGCCTTGGGATGATTGGTTCTGAATACGCCGAAACATCGTTTTAGGTTTATAAGCAATGCCGGATTGATCATAAATACAACCTCATTTCTCTATTTTTCTGGGATCTTATTAATTATAAGATGAGCGCAAATTCCTGTAAATGCGCCTGCAATGCATCCGGCAGCAATCAGAATCGGATAATAAGCAATCACAGAAAAGCTGCCCATAACAACAACTGCGGCAGCAATCTGACCTGTATTATGGAAAAAAGCTCCCATAACACTACAAAGCCACAGCCAGCGAATAGGTACTATGCGGCGCAAAAGAAGCATTCCTACCAAACAGCAGAAAGCTCCTGAAACGCTATATATCAGCGCCGAAAAATTATATGCAAAAAGAGTTCCTAGAAGTACTCTTGCCAAAACAAGTAATGCTACTTCTACAGCTTTATATTTATACACAGCATATATTGTGATAATGTTGGCAAGACCAAGCTTTACACCCGGAATGGGCAGAATATCTGGAAATCTCAGTTCCACCACAAAAATTATCAATGCAAGTCCTGTCAGCAGCGAAAGCTCAGTAAGTCGTCTCACCTTCATGTTATTCATCCTGTTCGCCAAATCGTATTACCAGCTTGTGTGGCAGACATACTATAGGAACATATTCAGATCGCAGTTTACCGGTTTTTATGCAGGTTTTGTCGGAGCAATCGGCGTCAGATATAAAAATCTGTGAATTTTCTATAGTTATTTCGTTCCAGCCACCTCCGGAGTATTCAACACGGAATTTACGGTCAGGCTCTTTGGAGAGATTAATGCGATACAGTATTTCGTTGCCCTGAACAATTTCTGCATAGTTCTCTTCCGAAGCTTTTTTGGAATTAGATTTCTCTGAGAGAAGCATTATAAATATTGACGCAGAAACCGAAACAATAAATATTACAACTACAACGGTCAAACATACCTTCACCCCTTTAGTCATAGCCAATCACCTCCGAATGCATCTCAGTAAGGTTTGTAAAGCCACTTTTTATACCTTTTGTATACAGTATTTCCTGCGTATAAGTCACCAGTATCATATCAAAATCCTGCTTTTCCATCCAGAACTCAACTGCCCTATCCTTTCCCATGACAAAAAGAGCAGTTGACAGGGCATCACAGTAAAGCCCGCTTTTTCCAATTACCGTTACAGAAACCACTCCATTTTCTGCTGGATATCCATTGTCCGGGTCGAGAATATGCCAGTATTTTCGGCCGTTTTCTCCTATGAAAAAGCGTTCATAGTTGCCTGAGGTAATTACAGCTGTCTCGCCTGTTTGCAGAATGCACATATCGGTTTCAGGAAAAAACGGGTTTCTCACAGCTATATTCCATTTGGTTCCGTCAGGCTTCTCACCCAATGTCTGAACATTCCCGCCAAGACTGATAACTGCCGATTCTACTCCGTTTTTCTTGAGCGTTTCAATCACTTTATCCGATGTATATCCTTTCGCCAAAGCTCCAAGATCAAGCTGATATTCATCCGGAAGCGCAACTGTCCGTCCATCTATTGAAACTCGGCTGTAATCCACTTTTTCAAGTAGACCGGCAATCTCAGCTTCTTCCGGAATACGAAACTCATCTTCTGTAAACCCCCAGGCACGGAGCACACTGTACATTGTTATATCCAGTGCGCCGTTTGTCTCGTTTCCGATTTTAACAGCTTCACTGATAACCTCCCCAGTCTCAGACGATACCTCCACAGGAACGCCGCCGGAATTATTGATACGCTGTATATCACTGCCTTCAGCAGTAACTGAAAGCAGCGCTTCCAGTTCATGAATTCTGTTTTCAGCCTTTTCAAGAGCATTTTCGCCGCTTCTTCCATAAGCACGCATTGTCATAAAGGTATCCATTGCAAAAACATTACGGTCAGATACAATCTCTGCTGACGACGAGACACTGCGTTTTCCGCAGCCTGTCAAAATAATAAGGCTCATTAAACAAATAGAAATTTTTTTTAAACTCATACACTTTTAATAGGAAATGCCGACAAACGCCGGCATCTGTAGATTTTATCTGATAAGAAGCGACTTTCCCGTCATTTCAGCAGGCTGAGGAAGTTCCATAATATCAAGCATTGTAGGGGCAAGATCAGCAAGAACGCCGCAGTCACGAAGCTGTGCCTCAACGCCAACGGCAATAAGGGGAACAGGATTTGTTGTATGCGCGGTAAACGGACTGCCATCAGGCTCATACATTTTGTCTGCATTACCGTGGTCGGCTGTAATCAGTGCTGCGCCGCCCTTGGCAAGAATAGCTTCAACCATACGTCCAACGCACTCGTCAACAGCCTCGACAGCTTTTACAGCGGCATCAAAAATACCTGTATGTCCAACCATATCACAGTTTGCATAGTTCAGGATAATTACATCATATTTATCATTGCTGATCGCATCAACAACTGCATCACAGACCTCATAAGCGCTCATTTCAGGCTTCATGTCAAATGTTGCTACATCAGGAGACTTTATAAGGATTCTGTCCTCGCCTTCAAACTGCTTTTCCTCACCTCCGTTGAAGAAGAAAGTAACATGAGCGTACTTCTGTGTCTCAGCAATACGAAGCTGTGTTTTTCCTGATTTACTGAGATATTCACCCATTGTCATAGTAAGCTGCTCTGGAGGATATGCAACGGAAACGTTAGGCATAGAAGCATCATACTGAGCCATACAGACGAACTTAACGGGAAAGAAGCCATTCTTTCTTGTAAATCCTGTAAAGTCTGGATCAACAAAAGCTCTTGTTATCTGTCTTGCACGGTCAGGACGGAAATTGAAGAAAATCACGCTGTCATCCGCTTTTATCTGCGCCCCCCCGTCAATTACAGTAGGAAGCATGAATTCGTCCGTAATCTCATTTTCATAGGAATTCCTGATTGCCTGTACCGGATCAGTTTTCTGAACGCCATCGCCGTAAACAAGAGCAGCGTAAGCCTTTTCTACACGATCCCATGCATTGTCACGGTCCATTGCATAGAAACGTCCGCTGATAGTTGCGATCTTTCCGAGACCGATCTTGTTAAGTTCCGCCACGGTTTCTTCCATATATTCAGCCGCTGAAGATGGCGGAACGTCACGTCCGTCAAGGAATGCATGGATATACACCTTTTCAAGACCGTTCTTCTTTGCCATTTCCACGATACCGAAAAGATGCTCCATGTGGCTGTGTACGCCGCCGGGAGAGAGAAGTCCCATAAGATGAAGAGCTGAAGCCTTCTTTTTACAATTCGTCATTGCGTCAAGAATAGCCTTATTGTCAAAGAATGTACCATCCTTGATTTCCTTGGAGATCTTCACCAGCATTTGGTAAACGATACGTCCTGCGCCGATATTGGTATGACCTACCTCAGAGTTGCCCATTTGACCGTCGGGAAGTCCAACATCAAGTCCACTCGCTCCGATAAGAGTATGGGGACCTTTCATGTATTTGTCGATATTAGGTGTTTTAGCGGCAGTAATAGCATTGCCGTAATCTTCCGGATTGTAGCCGAATCCATCCATGATTATAAGCGCTACAGGTTTTTTTGACATTATTAAAACCCTTTCAAATTAGATTTTTATGACAACAGTCTAAGCAAAAAACTGTCCGATTTATCAATGTAATACGGAATGCTGTTTTCATCACACCATTCCGTAATCATTTCGAGCACATGATTATTTTCAAGGCGTTCAAAATAGCAGAGAATTTCTCCGCCATCGTCAAAAGTCTCCCAGAATAAATTCCAAAATTCCTCATTCGTAAGACCAGCAAAACGTTTTTTGATCTTACTGTCAATTAATTTAGGATTTTCGCTGCGACCAACAGAATCCTCCGGAAAAATCTGATAAGAATATGGATCGAAGACTTTTTATGCGTGTATGGCTAAAACCTCATAATCAATACGCAGTATCATTTTCTCAGCCGTTTACAGCAGCCTGAACGATAGTATTGAAATCATCCGCCTTAAGAGAAGCACCGCCGATGAGACCTCCGTCAATATTTGGCTTTGCAAGAAGCTCTGCTGCATTGCCTGCGTTCATAGAGCCGCCGTACTGAATTGTTACAGCATCGGCAGTTACCTGATCGTAGATCTTAGCAAGCTGCGCACGGATGAATCCGCAAACCTCCTCAGCCTGATCGGGAGTAGCTGTAAGACCTGTTCCAATAGCCCATACTGGCTCGTAAGCGATAACGACGTTCTTTACTTGTTCAGCAGTTACAGACCAAAGATCAAGCTTAATCTGGCGTGCGATAACTTCCTCAGTAATGTTACACTCACGCTCCCATTTCAATTCGCCAACACATACAATAGGCTTAAGACCTGCATTGAGAGCAGCAAGAGTTCTCTTGTTTACCGTCTCGTCTGTTTCGCCAAAATACTGACGTCTCTCGCTGTGACCGATAACAACGTACTCAACCCCAAGCTCTGTGAGCATATCTGCCGAAATTTCACCAGTGAAAGCTCCGCTCTTTTTAAAGTGAACATTCTCCGCACCGATCTTAACGTTAGAACCTGACGTGGCATTGATAGCAGTTTCCAGGTTTGTGAAAGGAACACAGGCAATAACCTCAACGTTTCCCTCTGCGTTTGCTACAAGGGGCTTGATAGCTTCAAGAAGCTCCTTAGCCTCAGGTCTTGTCTTGTTCATTTTCCAGTTTCCGGCAATAATTGCCTTTCTTGTTGATTTATTCATGAAAAATTTCTCCTTTTTAATATAATTAACTTTATTTTTCGTCACTACATTGACCGGATTTCTTATTGCATCCGCCCTTTTTATTGACAACGCTGTTATTGCATCCATTGTAGCCGCCAGATGAAGTTTTTTTCTGAAAAGCAATTACTGCATCAATATACTCGTTACAAAGTTCTTTCTCCGCATAGAGATGCTGAAGCTCCTAACTCGTTACGGCAAGCCTATAAAGCACTTTCTTTAAGAGTCCCATAAACTTTTCTTTCACATCAGAACAAGGGCGAATATTCCTACCCGCCCTATTGATTTATTGAATTACTTTTCAGCGATAGCTGCAACGCCGGGAAGAACCTTGCCCTCAAGATATTCAAGAGATGCGCCGCCGCCTGTGGAAATGTGGCTCATCTTGTCAGCAAATCCGAGCTGCATAACTGCTGCTGCCGAATCACCGCCGCCGATGATAGTTGTAGCATCTGTCTCTGCAAGAGCTTTAGCTACAGCGATAGTGCCCTTTGCAAGAGTAGGATTCTCAAATACGCCCATAGGACCGTTCCATACAACAGTCTTAGCTGTCTTTACTGCCTCAGCGAAGATTTCCTGTGTCTTTTCGCCAATATCAAGACCCATTTTATCAGCAGGGATCTTGTCGGAATCAACGTTCTCAACAGTGATCTCAGTGTCGATAGGATCAGGGAAAGAAGCTGCTACTGTAGTATCAACAGGGAGAAGGATCTTCTTGCCGAGGGATTCAGCCTTAGCCAGCATTTCCTTACAGTAGTCAAGCTTCTCATCGTCAACAAGAGACATACCGATAGAACCGCCGTTAGCCTTTATAAATGTATAAGCCATACCGCCGCCAATGATAAGTGTATCGCACTTTTCAAGGAGATTTGAGATTACATTGAGCTTATCAGCAACCTTGGCACCACCGAGAATAGCGACAAAAGGTCTTTCAGGAACTTCAACAGCATTGCCAAGATACTGAATCTCTTTCTGCATGAGATATCCTACCGCTGTTTCCTTAACAAACTTTGTAACGCCTGCTGTGGATGCGTGAGCACGGTGAGCGCTGCCGAAAGCGTCCATAACGAATGCTTCGCCGTCAACGAGATCTGCAAGTTCCTTTGAGAACTCCTCGCCGTTTTTCGTTTCTTCAGAACCGCGGAATCTTGTATTTTCAAGAACAACAATTTCACCGTCAGCCATTTCAGCAACAGCTTTCTTAGCGTTGTCTCCGACTACTGTATCGTCAGCAGCAAAAGTAACTTTTGTGTTTACAAGTTCAGCAAGTCTTGCAGCAGCGGGAGCAAGAGAAAACTTAGCTTCCGGACCATTCTTAGGCTTGCCAAGATGTGAGCAGAGAACTACCTTTGCACCGTTCTCAACAAGTTTGTTAATAGTGGGAAGAGCTGCCTGAATTCTGTTGTCGTTTGTAATCACGCCGTCTTTAAGCGGGACATTGAAGTCAACTCTTACGAGAACCTTTCTTCCCTTAACGTTAATATCTTCTACTGTAACCTTGTTTAATCCTGCCATTGGTATGACATCCTTTCGTTTTATGATGCGCTGTTACGCCTTGCGAATGCCCAAAGCTGACATCCGTTGTTAAAACTATAACAGCTTACATTACTATTTTACACCATTTTTAAAATTATTTCAAGTCCTTTTGTAAAATTTTCCTTACCAAAACATAAGATTTTTTGAATTGATTCAATTAAAAATCAATTCTTGATTTGCGCTGCAACAAGACTTTCGCCACAATATGTCTCACGTAGCTTCGGTTTTTCTATCTTTCCTGTGGGATTTCTGGGAACATCTGCAAAAATAATCTTATGAGGTCTTTTGTATCTGGGCAATTTCTGACAGAATTCGTCAATTTCTTTCTCATTACAGGTACAGTTCTCTTTAATAGAAATAATTGCCGCTGCGATCTCTCCAAGACGTTTATCAGGCAGTCCGATAACAGCCGCATCCTTAACAGCCGGATGTGACCGAAGAAAATCCTCAATTTGAACAGGATAAATATTTTCACCGCCGCTTATAATTACATCCTTTTTGCGATCCACCAGATAAATGAAACCATCTTCATCCTCCTGCGCCATATCTCCGGTCAGAAGCCAGCCGTCTTTCAGCGTCTCTAACGTTGCCTTTTCATCACGATAATAACACTTCATAACACCAGGACCTTTTACATAAAGCTCTCCGACTTGTCCCTTTTCAACGCTGTTTCCGTTTTCATCGGCAATCTTGACATCCCAACCAAATCCCGCCTTGCCTATAGCGCCGACCTTATGTATATTCTCAACACCCAGATGAACGCATCCCGGTCCTATAGACTCACTGAGACCATAGTTTGTATCGTAAAGGTGATCAGGGAAAATCTTCTTCCAGCGAGCAATAAGCGACGGTGGAACAGGCTGAGCCCCAATATGCATAAGTCTCCACTGTGAAAGCTGGTAATCGGCAGGATCGATTTCACCTCTGTCAATTGCATCCAGAATATCCTGTGCCCACGGCACAAGAAGCCAGACAATGGTACAGCCCTCATTAGAAACCGTCTCCAGAATAGATTTAGGCTTTACACCTTTAAGAAGAACAGCCTTGCTCCCGGACTGTAAACTGCCGAACCAGTGCATTTTTGCTCCTGTATGGTAAAGTGGAGGAATGCAGAGAAATACATCCTTGCGAGTCTGACTGTGGTGATTCTGCTCTACAGCTGCAGAATGAACAAGACTCCTATGATTGTGGAGAATAGCTTTCGGAAAT
>CAJTWQ010000060.1:0-353 GCA_910579835.1 uncultured Ruminococcus sp. | reverse complement strand
GAAATCCCGTTGTGCCCGAAGAAAAATAAATTGCCGCATCATCTTCGTCAGTAAGAGAAATCATGGGATCCTCACTTTTACAATTTGCAGCCAGACTGTCATAGTGCTCTGCAAAACTTGGACACCCTTCACCGACATAGAAAAGAAGCCTGTTTCGACTGATTTCATCGGCAATTTCTTCCACACGTCCAATAAATTCAGGGCCGAATGCGAGAACGTCCACTTCAGCCAGATCAAGACAATACTTTATCTCTCCTGAAGCATAGCGAAAATTCAGCGGTACAGCCAAAGCGCCAGTTTTAAGAATACCGAAATAGATAGGCAGCCATTCCAGACAGTTCATAAGGAGAATT
>CAJTWQ010000059.1 GCA_910579835.1 uncultured Ruminococcus sp. | reverse complement strand
TTGTTGTCGTTGTCGTGGAAGTTGTTGTTGTGCTTGTTGTTGTCGTTGTTGTGGAAGTCGTCGTTGTACTTGTTGTTGTCGTTGTTGTGGAAGTTGTTGTTGTACTTGTTGTTGTTGTCGTCGTGGTAATCTTCTCATCTACCATTTCGATTACATTTGCATCCTTACCTACTACCTTGCCGTTCTTGACTTCAAACTTGATGTCTGTTGCCAATTTATATCCGTCCGGCGCTAATTCCTCGTGAAGTACATAAGTACCGTCACCAAGTTTTACCGTTGTAGGTGCGTCGCCTGAAATCCATGCGAGACTTTCTCCATAACCGTTAAGCAGCTCTGCTCCCTTGCCAAGTTCTACTGAACCGTCAACGAATTTAATTACATTTCCGTCTGCATCCTTGCCGGTAAGTATAAGAGTAGCTCCCTTTACTTCGCTGCCTTCAACATCCTGCTTTGCAATCTTTACTTCTGCTGTTACTGTCGTGGTTGTCGTTGTCGTAGAAGTCGTTGTGCTTGTTGTTGTCGTTGTCGTAGAAGTCGTCGTTGTACTTGTTGTTGTCGTTGTTGTGGAAGTCGTCGTTGTGCTTGTTGTTGTCGTTGTTGTGGAAGTTGTTGTTGTTTCAGTTTTCTTATCAAATACGACAATTGAATTTCCGGTGCAGTCTACATAAGATTCTTCCTTATTTTCAGCCTCATCGCCTGTAACCTTAACCTTGCCGTCTTCAATCGAAATTGTGAAAGTCCACTCTGAAATTGCATCATAACCATCAGGAGCTTCTTCCGTCATCACATATTTTCCAGCCGGAAGTCCTACAATTACAGTCGGTTCCTTGCCTGATACAAATGTCAGTGAGTCTTCTGTAAACGTTGGCGCCTTATCGCTTGTATAAGAAATATTGTCTGAATCAATTTTTCCGTCAATACGTCTAATAGTTATTTCTGCGCCCTCAACCTCTTCGCCGCTTGTCAGATCTTTCTTGTCAATGCTGATGCTGATAGGCTCGTTTTCAAATTTAACTACCATCTCGTCAGCATTAATTACACCTTCTTCGACTTCTGAACCGCCTGATGTTTCGCCTGCCTTAACAGTGAATTCAAATGTTTCATTACTGAGAATGTATCCGTCAGGCGCTTCAATCTCGGTAAGTTCGTATGCACCTTCTTTAAGATTGAGAACCTTTGCCTCGCTTCCGGATACCCATGTGACAGCCTTGTTATCCTCAATCAATGTTACGTCTGCACCTACAGATTCATCAAAGATAATATCAGCATCGCCGTTCTTGCCTGTAAGTTTAAGAGTTGCTCCGGCAAGATAATCTGCTGTCTGTCCCTTAATAGTTTTCTGAATTTTTACAGGAATTGCAGGCTGTTCTTTCTCAGCCTCGTCCATAACAACGAGAGTCTTTCCGCCGTACCTGTACTCAACCCTGCCGCTTGTAACTGCCGCAGGTGTTCCCTTGATAACACCGTTTTCGATCTCAAATTCAAACTTAGATACAACCTCAAAACCTTCAGGAGCTGCTGTTTCTTCAAGTGTGTATTTACCGTCTTTAAGACCTGTAATTTCAATATCGTTTGCTTTAATCTCGCAAGACTTAACATTCTCGCCGGTTACCTCAGTGCCGTTGATTATTACACCGTCAAAAGTTGTATTCTCCGAACTGAGAACAAACTCCGCGTTTCCTGCTTCTGCCGGAATTGCATCGCCGCTTATGTCTCTCTTGCTGATGGTCAAAACAGACTTCTTATCAGCAACCGTAAGAATCTTTCCGTCTTCGCTCTTTGTTACATCTCCGTCCGTTACTGTGCCAACTTCTGTTATAACACCGTTTTCGATCTTGAATGTAAATACTGAAACAACGGTATATCCGTCAGGAGCTACTGTTTCTTTAAGGGTATACGTTCCGTCTCTGAGACCGTACAGCTTACTGCCGCCGGTAAATTTCAGAACTGTATCAGATGCACTGTGCTCAATTCCGCCCACTATAACGTCCTTAAAGGAACCGCCCTCGACGTGAGTGAGTTCAAACACTGCTCCGTCAATAGCATCTGTGCTGATATCGCCGGATGCAAGAAGTTCTTTCTTGTCGATAACAATTTCTGTCTTTTCGTCAGACATCGAAATTTCAAATTCAGTTGACCACATATCACCTGTTGAAGTAATTGCTTCAAGATTATTGAAATCTGTTCCGGCTTCTACAGTATACTGCGTCTGCATGCCAAATCCAGATACCGAAACTTTAACGTAAATCGGATCTGCCGTAAGATATCCGGCAGGCGGAGCTTCTTCTACTATAACATATGAACCAGCCTGAAGACCACTGCCGAAACCGCCAAAAGTCCATTCCTTGGTTCTGGCGTCCCATTCTGCAACCGCCTCGCCTGTCTGCTTGCCGTCTGCATCAACTGCATACATAGCAAACTGCATACCTGTCGTATCCTTTATCAACGTTTTACCGTCGGCCTGATACTTTGTGAATTTCAGCTTTGCTCCAAAAGAAGCCGGAGAATTTGACATCTTGAATTGATAAGCAGTCTTGTCATTAACAGTAACTGTTTTCATTTCAAAGCTTTCTGCGTTGTTGTAACGAACTCTTTCGGTTGATTTTGAAATAATCTTATAACCGGTTATTTCTCCAGTATTCCAATCTGCCTGGAACTGAA
Organism: uncultured Ruminococcus sp.; assembly: GCA_910579835.1. GTDB lineage: Bacteria > Bacillota > Clostridia > Oscillospirales > Ruminococcaceae > Ruminococcus. The sequence goes on along the minus strand of CAJTWQ010000059.1, from coordinate 6,837 downwards.
TATCTTTAAGAGCCAAACCAAGCTGTGGTATGTCGTAATAGTGGTGTGTTACATTTTTACCGTCAACAGTTTCGTTTTCAAATCTGTCAGGCTTAACGCCAGCCCAGTTATAAGTTGCTCCTGCACCGCCTACGCTATCCGTATAAATAATATCAATCTGACTAACCAGCATATCTTCCGGAATTCCCACACCGGCTACCTGCTGCTTATTATCACCATTTTTATTAAATACACCATCGCCTATTGTACCCTCAATAGATGATTCAATAACATTATCTCTGCCCAAGTAGACTGAACCATCTGCTTTGACAGTGAAGATATTCAAAATACCGATATGCTCCTGAGAATACATAGGCTGTGAACCGCCCCAGCCGCCTTGACTCATAGGAACTGCTGTTTCAACGAGAGCGTAAACGCCTGCATTTGCTGCCATGTCCTCAAAGTGCTCAAGGTAAATTGCAGCATCGGCAGATGACTTGAATGTTGTAATCTTTTCATAATCAGCGCCCTCTTCAAGAGCATCTAATTTGTTTGTCTCACCCGCTTTGAGCTTTTCCAAAGCTGAATCGTTAAGCTTGATAAGCGCGAATTCGCAATCTGAAATCTGTTCTCCGCTTTCGGCATTCGTCTTAACAAAGCTGATACGGCTCTGCTCGTTGTCCGTCATAACCAGCAGACGTTCGTCAGATGTATTTTCATCTGTACTCTCGCTGCCGTAGTGAAGTTTTCCGTCTGCGCTTACCATAAACTTGATAGGATCGGCGATTTTATATCCCTCGGGAGCCGTCTTCTCTGTCAGGGTATATTCAACACCTATTTCAATCTCATCAGGTACATCAAGTTTCCATTCTGTGCCGTCAGTTTCGATTTCCTTATTGAACTCTCCGCCGCTTACAACAAGTGCTGCGCCTGAAACTTGTTTGCCAGAAACGTCAACCTTCCTTATCCAGAGCTGACTGCTGTCAGTGATAGTAGGAACTTCGCCTTCATTTGTTCCAGGAGAAATGAGTTTAGGACAAACCATTCCCTGTTCTTCGTCAAAATCCATGTAGCTGTCATAATCTGTCGTACCAGAAATCAGACTGTACTTGCCGCTTTCTGCATCCCAACTGTAAACATACTCTGCTTCTGCAACAGCGGTGCATCCGGCTTTAACTGTTTCAATAACAGAAGCATCATCTGTTATTGAAACCTTACTATCAGCGCTGCCAATATAAATTTTATTTGTCACATTTTTGACCTTGCTGTCAGCAGTGAGGTCAGCTTTGCCGGCTTCATCTGAATAGCTGTATTCAACAACGTAATATCTGATATTCGAGTCGTCCTTTGTACCGTCTGTCGTCTTAGGGTACATTGCAAATACCGCCCATGTAGGAAGCGATATAGCATTATCAGTACCGCTGTTATAATCTGTCGATTTCTCATAGTAGTCGATGTAATATCTCTCGTTCGACTCTTTAAAGCCAACTGGAGCTGCAATTTCTTCAACGTAAAGTTCTTTTGCCGACATCTCCCCAGCGTTATTTACGGTAGGAATTGCAATTATGATATTTCCGTTTTCGTCGGATTCAACAGAACTGATATTATCCGCTGTGCCGTCAACGATCTCAAAAATACCAATCTCTGCTCCCGGAACAGCATTACCATCAGTGTCAACCTTTTTGAACTCTGCGCTGTAAGAGCTGTCCTGTCCGAGAATTGAGATAGGACCTTTAAACGGTCTATAACCAATTTCAGTATTACCTCTAAACTTCTTTGCTATAATCGCACCTGAAATATGAGGATTATCATCATTAACAGAAGTTATGCCAACCTCGCTTAATGTACCTTCTTTTTTTAACGTTTTAGCATCAACTATTTCAGCATTTGGAGCTAAAACCGTTCCCTGTGCAGAACTTACTATTACTACCCTGCTTGCATTAGGTATGTTGTAAAGAAGTGACGTAACACCTATGTCATTATTCGCTTTATTTTCTTTATCAACAGCGTATGTTTCTTGTCCGTCTTTATCTTGTTTTACCCATACGCCGCCGCCGCTGGAAATGTTAATAGCTTCGCTTGCGTCCTTGCCTTTTATGAACGTATACTGCTGTAACCAGTCTTTCTGACTTCCGATCAGCACATCTCCCTCTCTGCTGTCATTGATTACAATATAAGCATATTTCCATGTCTGCGGAACTCCGCTTGTGTCATTAACCGTTCTCGGAGTTTCAAGTTCAGGAATATCTTCATAACGAATTATTGATGCGCTTTTGAACTGCTTATACTCCTCATCAGTAAATTCATCAAGATTGAGATAAACAGTATCAGCCGTTGTATCGGTACCATTATATCTTACCGTAGCAACTGTAGCCCCCATACCATTGGTATGGACGTGATTTGCATCAAAAAACTCCATATCAAACTGATTTTTCACTTTTGATAACTGCTCAGACTTTGTTTTGATTTTTCCAATCTCAGCCTCAACATTTAATAATTCTGTCTGATAAAAATTATCTTTTTCAGCAGAAAGATTTGCAGATATATACTCTGCTCCAGCCTGAGTCTGAACTACCGTTCTAGGCTTAAAGTCACCATATATCTGGCTTGGGAAACTCAACTCTGGACTATTCGCTCCCCATATGATATGTGCGTATTCACTGTTGCCGAGAACCTCATCAAGACTCTTGTTGGTAATATAGTCACCTTTTCCTATATTATAAACGGTCTGATCTTGAAGGTCAGTATAAATATTACCGCCAACAACTACTCTTCCTTCTGCATCCGATCTCGTAGGTGAAAAATTTTCACTTACAAACACACAGAACTGAGATGCAATACCAAGAGCATAATCTCTGTCGTATTGGCTTATTGCTTCATCAACACTTGAGAATGTACCATATGGATTGCCACTCGGATCTACCGGATTCGTACCTACAAGCAATGTAACATCATCAACAGCAGAACCGCCGCCTAATGATTCGCCCGCATTAGATAGCATCCCTCCGCCGAGCGTCAACCCTGACGGAATCATATATGAAACAACCAAAGCCGCCGAGGTAATGCCGCTTAAAAGCCGTTTCCCCAATGATTTTTTCATGAGTAAACCCCATCCTTTCTTATAAAATTTATTTAAAACCAACAGAAATAATGCCAACATGTACGCTGACAATCCCCCTATTGGTATTTATAAATTTATTATATCATACCACAATTATAAATGCAAGACTTTTAACGCAATAAAGTATAGAAAAAAGCAAACTGTTTTTGTAACTTTTGCACATTGCTTCCAAATTGTCGAATAAAGTAGTATACACTATTCACAAGACCTTAATATTTTACACCCATAGAAAACGAATTTTTTCACTTATTTATATAAAATTTTCCGCAGCCTCTTTACATCCGTCAAAAAATGTGGTAATATATTAATGTTGTATTATATCCTCGAACGAGGAATAGTAACAAGGAGGAAAATTTAATATGAAAGAAAAAGCAAGAATCTCAACCAAGTCATTGGTGCTTATGGGTCTGCTTACGGCGATCATCGCAGTGTTTGCATGCACGCCGATAGGCTCTATCCCCATAGGACCGCTCGTTATCACCCTCAACGTAATTCCGGTCGCGATAGCTGCAATTGCCCTCGGACCTATAGGCGGAGCTGCCATGGGAGCCGTTTTCGGATTTTTCAGCTTCTTACAATGCATCGACATCGGTGTTCCAAGCGCTATGGGCATTTTCACATTCGACATCAGCCCGTGGATGACCTTTGTTCAGCGCTTTGTTCCCAGGGTTCTGGACGGATTTCTGGTAGGCTGTATTTTCAGACTTGTCTCAAAAATCACGGATGCAAAGATCTCATGCTTTATTACCGGATTCTGCACGGCTCTGCTGAATACTATCTTCTTCATGAGCGCGCTTGTATTGCTTTTCGGAAACAACGACAGCTTCGTTGAAAAGTACATGACCGATGAGAACGGCAAGGCAAAATCGGCTGTTATTTATGTGCTTACATCTATCAGCCTTAATGCGGTTTTTGAAATGATCGCTGCGACTATTGTTGCCGGCGCTGTAGGCTTCGCTCTTATCAAAGCAAAGCTGATCTCTGTTCCCGTGAAAAATACGGACGCTGAAAGGAATTCATAAATATACATTATTATATAAATATAATACAACAAAAAGGGCGCTCCTCCGAGTGCCCTTAATTTTTATTTAAGACTCTTTACGATATACTTTCCACAAAGCTGACGGCTCTTACCAACATTAAAAACGTGCTCGTGAAAAGCTTTGGCGATAATCTCACGGTACTGTTCCTTTTCTGTCAGCATACGGCTGACAGTATCGCCCACAGATTCGAGCTTGTCGGTATCGAGCGACACGCCGATAACATCCCTGAGAGTGATATTTATAGGCTTAGTCTTTATCTTTTCCCATTCCTGATTCATAACTTTCATGGGAGTATTGATAAACAGCACGGGACGCTTAGTGACAAAAGCAAATTCCCAGGAAATATCCGACCAGTCAGTGATAAGTATATCCGATTCCATTATGGGATTATTAGATGAAAAGTCGGTTTGTATCTTGATATTGTCGTATTTGCCGTACTTTTCCTTCATGATCTCAAATTTTTCCGGCTCATGACGAACCTGCTGCGGATGCGGACGGACGATAATTTCATAATCCGTCCCGACAAGAGAATCGAGGATTTTGTCAATGCAGGAATCAATAATATTATCCGGCTGCCATGAGGGAGCAATAAGTATCTTGGGTATCTCGTTCTCGGTATGATCGGTACTTTCATACTTTTCTATCATTTCGTCAATAAGAGGATAGCCCGTCTCAACAAGACGTTTTTTCGGCGTTTTGTAAAGCTCCTCGGCGTCTCTTATCTCATTAACACAGTCCGTACCTACGGCAAAGACCGTATCGTACCAGTCCAGCGCGCCCTTTCGCAGGGTGAGAGCAGTACTTCCCATTCCGTGGAACGCATAGACGTACTCAACCTTTTTATTGACTCTCGACCGTTTTAGATGATATTTTTCCAGATCAGGCGTCGTCATGACGCACATACGGCAGTCAAGCTTCATAAACAGCGGTATGAGATATTTGTCCGAAGCGATATAATAAGGCTTTATCTGCTCCCTGGAATCCTTAAAAACGGCATCGTCAGGATCGCTGGTGACATAATGTATTGTTATATCAGAATTATTGCATATATAGTCGATCATTCCGGCATAATACTTAAAAAAGCCGCTTTGTTCCGAATAAAATACAAGCTGCATTTTTTCATTGGAGAAAAATCTTTTATAATCCTCCTTTTCCCTTGCACCGTGAAGTTTGTGAAGCCGCTCTTTTTCAATGCGCTGTTCTTTCATTTTATTAAGGTAATCGTAGTCAATGTATTTCTTCGGCGGCATACAAAGATTTGTAAGCCACATTGAGGGAATCGCAAAAATATTGCCGAATATCCAGTAAAGACCGACTCCCGCTGGAACAAGGAATGCAAAATATACAGAAAACGCCACCATAAAAAGCGTTGTAAGAATCTTATTTGCATTGCCTTGAGCCATCTGCAAAATGTTGATCTTATTCTGCACAGCGCAGAGAAGCAATGCGCTGAGTCCGGAAAGCAACGGAATTACCAGGAGAGTATAATTTCCTTTAAATGTCGGCGTTTCACTGAGGTCTATGCCCAGAAAATGCATATCCAAAGACTTTATTTCGGAGAAAACGCCGCCCGGATTCTCAACGATGGGAAGTATTCCGTCCTTGATTTTCCTGATTATCTCTACCTGATAGCTGCTGTCCTCATTGTTAAAACTTCCCGGAGCGTGAACAAACCAGTCACGCATACCGTCAATGATACTTCCGTCAATTTGAAGAACATAAGAGAGAGGACGATAAATAACATACACAAGTCCCAGCACAAGTGGAATCTGTATAAACAGAGGCACCGAGCCTAATATTGGATGATACTTATGCTTTTTGTACAAAGCAAGACGTTCATCCGCCAGCTTGTCCTTATCGTCGATATATTTGATTTTCAGTGCATTTTCTTCCGGCATAAGCCTTACCATTTTAATGGAGTTTTTCTGAGTCAGCAGACTTATAGGAAAAAGCAGCACCTTTGTAAAAAGAGTAAACACAATAATGCTCAGGCCGTAATTATGAATAAGATCATAGATCAGACTCATTACCCAGCCGAGGATCGTACCTAATACAGCCATATGTACGCTCCCCGAAAATTAATTATCATCATCTGAAAGAAGATCGCCGGCGGTGATAAGATCCTTTTCACCGTCGTGAAGAGCGTTTATCTCAGATACGTCTATAGATTCTGTTTCCTCATCCTTGTTCTTCTTAAAAGCTCTTTTTATCTTGCTCCAGAAAATACCCAGAAACGTGCCCACAGTAATGAGAACTCCTGCCGAAATCTGAATAATAAGGCTTGTGGTTGCCGGGTCAATATACATTGCCGCCGTTTGATTAAACATAATATCTATCCTTTCTTTTCCACAGAATTATTCCTGAACTTCCCAGTTCTTAAAATCTCTTGCATTTCCCGTTATTTTGTAAAGAGTTTTTGATTCGAGGCGTCCGTAGCCCTTGAAGTCATATGTCTGCAAATAACGAGCGGGATGAAGCTTCTGAGTAATTACATCATTGTAAGAATATCCAAATTTTTCATGGTCTATGCCGGCATAATCCAGAATACTTGCCGGAAAGAAATCGTTTGTAAGCTCGGCCTCGCTGTCAGTCAGCATAGGAACGCTGTCCGCATTCTTCGGCTTCACCAAAAGCGAAGTCATAATCGGACTTTTAAGATATTTCTCCTTTTCAGCCTCGATCTCCACAGGCGGT
>CAJTWQ010000058.1 GCA_910579835.1 uncultured Ruminococcus sp. | reverse complement strand
ATCGTTGTTGGAATAGATTTCACCATTCAAATATTTGCACACATTTAAAGTTGCTTTATGCTCGGCATTTGATGTAATGATATGATTTTTTCCACCGCAATAATATTTACTGTAGTCAAGCACTCCCTTGACTATCATGTTCGTGCTTTCGGTAGAACCGGCAGTAAAGATTATTTCTTCGCTTGCTGCTCCGAAAAGGGCAGCAACCTTTGCTCTTGCATCTTCAACAGCCTGCTTTGCATTATCAGCCTTGCAGTAATACTTGCTTGACGGATTTCCGTATTCTTCTCTGAGATAGGGAAGCATTGCGTCCAGCACTTCTTCATCAACCGGAGAAGTAGCTGCGTTATCAAGATATATCATACAGTATCACCTACTCCGAGAACATGAAGAATATATTTATCAACACTGCCGGCATGATTGTACATATCGAGAAGCAATTTACTGCCTCTGTCAATATGTGCTTTGACATACTTCGGGAAGAACTCATCTTCTTCAAGGAATCTTCCTTCTATAAGTTCAAACATTGTTTTGGAGTATTCTTCGTTATCGCCGGTAATAGTCTGTCTGTTGAGATCAAGTCCGTTTGAATCGGACTTGAAGTCTTTAACCGAAGTTTTTTCAGCTACCGACCATGCAATAGCGTGTTTCACTAACGTATATGGTTTATAATTTGTACGTCTTTCAAGTTCCTCAAAGATTTCCTGAGTTTGCTTTGACGTTTTCAGTCTGAATATCATTGTTTATTCACCTTTAAAAGAAGTAACCGTTCGTTACTGTAGTCTTATTTTCACTTTGATCATTTCTGAGCAGATATTCCTTGGATATATAGGGTTTGATTATTTCATAATAGTCCTTGGTGATCTCTTCATCAGTAGAAAGAATAACAACCTGACTGCTGATGTTCGGGAAAAATTTTGCCGAAATTTCTTCTCGATGGTTAGCATCAATACGCGCATAAGGCGTATCAATTACAAACGGAATGTGTTTGCCCGAGATCTGTATTATTGCCCAGTATAGTGAAAGAATGAAAATTTGTCTTTCGCCTTTTGAGAGTGTATTCAGTTCTATCCTTTTGTATAGTTCAAATATTTTATCGTTGGTATCACAGGAGATAATAGCATTTTCTATGTCATCAGCATCGTTCAAAGAGAAATATCTGCAAAGCCTCCTGATACTTTCATCACCAACAGTTTTAAAGAAGTCCTTAACACCAATGTTTACAATAAGTGACTTGAGTTCGGCAATTGTAAACATCTGTGCTTGATACAGGTCGAACTTGAAGTTTTCAGAAATTTCGATTATTGATATAAGGTTATCTTTACGATATATCTGTCGGAGATTTTCTATTATTTTTTGCGAAAGCTGCTTGCGTATACTGATCATGCTGTTGTCAATCAGTCGTTCCATCATCTGTGAAATACTCGTACTGAGATCTAATACGTGTTTATCCTGTGTACTTGCACGTATTTTTTCTTTTAGCGTACTGAGTTCGGTATTGAGCGCCTGTATCTTTGTGTGAAGTTCCTCTAACTCAGTCTGCTTTTGAGAAGATTCCAACTCCAACAGTTCTATTTTGTGCTTTGCATTTACAATTTCATTTTTATATCTTTTAGCATCTTCCTCTGACAAGGCGTTTTTCAGCCTTTGCTTAATAGAAGTTATTCTCTTGACTAATCTGTCTTTTTCCTTGATTTTTTTTGTAAGTTCCTTTGAATCAAACGAACTTACAGCATCTGCAAGACTTATTATTTGCCCCATTTCTGTCTTGGAAAGGTCAAATATCATTTCATTAAACGCTCCGTTTGATATTTCAAATCTCTTGATTATAGCTTCATACAGAGCATTTGAAATGCCATTGTCTTTTTGTGTTTTATCTGCAACTATGTTTCTAATAAACTCCTTGGATATCATATTGGTAATGTATTCGTGAATTGAAGCCTTTTCTTCGTATTTTATCTGTTGGTTAAGCTGCGGTATCATGTCTTTCATAATGAAAAATGGCATTAGTTCTTCAAAAAATGACTTTACCTCACGGGCAATATGTTCTCTCTTCTTATCATATTTGTTTACATTTTCTTCAAGTATTTTGGCTTCCTCCTGCGGCAAACCTCCAGAACGGACAAATTCCGCTTCACGTTGTTCAATAAGTGTGCTAAGAGAAGCAATCTCTTGTTCATTGTTGGCAAGCGTATTTTCGCAACTTCTTATTGATTCTTCGATTTCTTCTATTTTATCAAGTACCTCCTGATACTTACTGTTAAGTTCAGCTTCTTCTTGGCTCTCTATTCTGCCATTATAATTTTTGCAGAAGTGGTGTAATATTTCAAAATCATCGATCCCACACATTGTAAGCAAAGCGTTTTTTACATACTTATTATAACCGTCAGAAGAAAATATCGTTCCAACTTCTTCACCATCAAAAAGGAAGAATTCAAACAGTTCTATAGGTATAATATTGAGAATAAAGCTTTCAAACAGTATTTTCTCAGAAACTTCAAGAAGTTTATTTCCCTCATAAATAGTGTATTCTTCCTCAATTTTGGAATCAATAATACTCCAGTTACGATTGATAGTATAACGCTTGGTTTCACGTTCCTGTTTCAGCTTTATCTCAATGGAGATGCCTGATGTGAAAGGCTGGGTCTGAAATGCTTTGTCGTTTATAAAGCCTCGTATCTTCTTGCTGTAAAAAGCGTTATTACCTGTATAGCCAAAAGCCAACGGACCATAAAGGGCGATTTTAATTGCTGTGAAAATAGATGTTTTTCCTGCACCATTAAGTCCACCTATCAAAACAATTGGCTGTTTCTTTTTAACTGTAAAGTCAAAAACTGTTTTTCCTTCGTAGGAACTGAAATTATCAAGCACCAGTTTCGTTATCTGCATTGTCTATCTCCTTCAATATCTCAAAATGAAGCCACTGCTGATTCAAAAGTCTTTCAAGATCCTTACGCATTATTTTCGGATTTGAGTAGTTTTTGTTCTGGTGGACTGATAAAATAAGATTTCTTACAAGTTCGCTCGGAACTTTAAATTCATTGCACATTTCCTCTATGCTATTTACTGTATCCGCATTTATAAGAGGCTCCTTGTATCTGTCCCACGGAAGTTTTTGACCTGTTAGTTCATAGTAAAGGTCAACAAGTATACGACGTGAAAGATCAAGTTCTCTATCCCAAATTTCATCTATTGCTCTAAGTTCATCAAGTGTGATAAGTTCATAATTGATAGCTTTCTGTGTTTCGATAAGCTTGGTTAGAATTAGTTTTCTTGCTTCCCATGTAAAAGGGCCGTATCCTTTATTACCATGTTTATCAGCATACACTGTGCCGTCTCTATGTTTCTTCTCACGATATTCATCAACATCTCTTATGCTCATAAGCCATGATCTGAACTCAGCTAATGGAATGAGTTCACGGTGACCGGCTTTTATAAATCCATTAAGGGATTTATCTTCTTTTACAACAGTACAGCACCAGCAACCAAATCGTGACTGACCGCAGCTTTGAGTCTGACCAGAGTTTGACATTCCTGCAAATGGGCATTCACCGCTGTCAGCATCAGAATACAACGCAACAAGTTCGCTATTATCTGATCCCCAAGGTGTTTTACCACCGTTATGCTCAAGAAGGACTTTCCAAACATCATCAGTAGTGAGTTCGACTATTGGATTATAAACATATGCATCCTTAATAGTTTCATGCCTGTTAAGCAAACGTGTCGCAAGTTCTCGCCCTTCAATACGTCTCTTCCTTGCAACACTTTCCGCTTTACGCACACCGAGAAGAACAATAACTTCTTTTTCTTCCTCCGCCATTATTGCCTTTATTTTATCGGCACTCGGTTTGATTTTAAGCCTATCAGTACACCATCTGAATGTGCCATTCATTCTGGGGGTTGGAAGACCTTTTCCTATGATATTTGTCCAATATGTATTATTGAACTCGGGAGTTACCATACATGATTTGATAGGTAGTCCGTCTCTTGCAGCTGCTTCACCGAGTAAACGATTCATCTTGCTAAGATATGTTTTTATTAAAGGATTCTCAATAAGTGTATCAGAGGACACTATATACACATTTTTACTTCTTTCCTGTGGAGTAAGAGACAATAGCATTTCATAGACAAGTTCAACCACTGTAGTGGAGTCCTTTCCGCCGCTATAACCTATAATCCATGGACGTTCATCCGACTTATATACATATTTTATTTCGTTTAATAATTCTTCAAAAGGTTCTATTTCAAAATAGCTATTCATTCTTAATCAACCATTCTTTGATTTTGTTAATTATGCACAACGCATCAATGCTATATCAAGCACATTATGTTAATAATCGCTCTGATGTGAAGGCATAAATATTTCATTCTATTATATCATTTTTTACAAAAAAAATCAAGCGCTTTTGACGGTGTTTTGTAAAAAAAGTAAAATCATGAAAAAAGCCCGATACAACGACTGTATCGGGCTTTTGCCTACGCTATTATTCGGTTTATACATACACCATAGCCACAAAGACCATTTCCCGAGCCTCCTGCCGACAGTTGTTGCCGATAGCACCAACTTTGTAGAGGTCGCCGATTTCGTTGGCGATCTGATACTCACGGTTATTCTGCATGAGCAGCTCTGCCTGTTCTCCAACCGCATTGGTCACTTTGATGTCCAGTTCTTCAAGATAGCGGTAGATCTCTCCACTGTCCACAAGTTTCTGCATACGCTCGGGACAATACTCCTCGCAGAAGTGCAGGTGATATTTCACACAGTCGTGCCAGAAACTGTACTGTTCGATTTCGCCTGTTTTGGTGATATGGGTCACGGTCAGCTTGTCGGTGTCTACTGCCCAGACGGGCTTGCCGTTTATGGTCTGTTTGCTCACAAAAATCATATTACTTCCTCCTCTTTGTCATATAAAATCCAACTCCACCGATAACTGCGACTGCGGCAGCTATTCCGCCAATCATCAACGGACTTGCATCGGATTGAACGGAATCGACCTCCGTATCGTTTGCGTGGCTCTCAGCGGTATCTGTCGCCTCTGCGGTGTCCGTGCTGTCAGAAGGCTTTTCCGCTCCGCCTGCGACCTTTCCGATAACTCTCGGACTGTCCGCACCGTCATCATGTATTTCAAGGCTATCGGTGCTGTCCTCGGCATCTTCCATTGTGCTGTATGGTGGAAAGCTGTCAACCGTGTTGCCGTTTTCATCGGTCATGATCCACTGATTCTGCCAATAGGTGAAGAAATAGCTGTGTTCGGGGTTGTCTATCGTCCAATTACCGCTGTTGTCGTCATTGAAGTCCCATTCCTCAATCTTGTCCTGATAGTACCGCTTGTACTCATATTTCAGTTCACCTAACTCCGTCCAATCATACTCGTCAGAGCCGTAGTTATCGTTGATCCACTGGTCAAGCAGGTGATGCTTGTATGAACCTTCGGGGAAAGCCGTGCCGTCATCGCCTTTGCCATGCCACATATCCTCCCAAATCTCGGTTTCGATATAATCAAGGTCAAGCGTTTCAGCGGCATGGGCGGTCATTGCTGTGCTAAACATCATGGCGGTACAGCAGACCACTGTAATAAGTTTCTTCATAGGCACTCCTTTCATCAGAACGGCAGATTATCCGCAGAATACGGAATATCTGTACGGACAGGCTGTGCTTTCCTGTTACCCGAGAAGTGTATCTCCTCAACTTTCACTTCCGTGGCACTACGCTTTTGTCCGTCCTTTTCATAGCGGTTGATATGAACTTCTCCGACGAGGGTTATCATATCTCCCTTTTTGAACCAACTTGCAACCGTGTCACCATTACGATTCCATGCCACACAGTTGAAGAAATCCGTCTCAGGCTTTTCCTCCCCCTTACGTTTCGGGCGGCCGCAGGCTATCGTGAACTTGCAAAGCCTGTTTTCGCCTATGGTCTGCATTTCGGGGTCGGCGGTCAATCTGCCTGCTACTAAAAATTTGTTCAGCATGGCAAAGGAAATCTGTATGATACAGCGTTCCGAGATCGGCAAGCGATGCCGTGAGTATTTCCTTGAAGTGGAGAAAAAATGGAACAGTCCCGAGGCAATCGTTGCAAGAGCGTTACTGGTCGCCAATCATCAGCTTGAACTTGCAAAACAGCAGAATAAAGTCCTGACGGAAACAAATCTCTCGCAGGAAAAGCTGATTGAGGAAATGAAGCCCAAGGCTACATATCATGATCTTGTGCTGAGTGCAGGAAACGCTATTCCGATAACAACTATCGCAAAGGACTACGGCAAATCTGGTCGCTGGCTGAACAGCTATCTCCATGAATGTGGTGTTCAGTATAAGCAGGGCGAGGTCTGGCTGCTGTATCAGAAGTATGCGGACAAGGGATATGTGAAGTCCAGAACCTATACCGTCAATGACAGCGACGGCAACACCTCAGCAAAGCCGCATACGCTGTGGACACAGGCAGGACGGCTTTTCATATATGAACTTCTGAAAGCGGACGGTATCTTACCGCTTATCGAAAAGGAAGATAATGAAGAATAACAAAAATAAAGGCAATATCGACACTTTCTTTAAATCAGTCCTTTGAATATAAACGCTCGGTATTGCCTTTTTCTTTTCTATTGCATTTTGATATGCTGTCGGGAGCATCTGTATTATTCAGATGTTGCCAACAGTACATCAAAGTCTGGACACGAAAATAACTGACAGACAGATGTACCGCTGATAATATCAGCATAGCACCTTGACAATTGAACATGAAACACTACGCTATGTTTTCTATTTCTTCCTCCATGAAAGGAATGATCCACATGGACGAAAATATCGAAATATTAGAGGAGAATCAGCAGACGGAAGATGTCTACAAAAACGATGTTTGCTGATTATCCCGATATAGTCGGTGCAGAGCAGATATGTGAAATGCTCGGGCTTGGATATAAAACAGTGTGCAAGTTTGTGAGAGAAGGTAAGATACCTCGTATGCCCGACGGTCGTAAGATCAGAGTGGCAAAGATAGAGGTCATAAATTACGTTCTGCAACGCGCACAAAATATGCTGTGAAAATCCGGGCGATGCGCCGAAAATGGAGAATTGCGGTCGGTAGGTCTTGCATTATATGACGGAAAATGATATAATTATAAGGTCAACAGCAGACTTTCACCGCTTTCAATCTAAGGAGGAAATCATAATGAAAGCAAGTCTGCCTTATAAATATATCACCGCTGTAAAAAGCGGAAAACAGTATGTAGTCTTTGACTTCAAGGACAGCGAGGGTAAGCGTAAGCGCAAATGGGTATCAACAGGGCTTCCCGAAAAATGCACGAAGAAAGCCCTCAGCGAAGCGGTCGAAAAGATCGTCACGGAATTTGAGGAAGAACGTGCTAAGAGCAAGGTTGCGATCCTCAACAGCGGAAACGCTGGTGACGATAACGATACAGCAAGCAATCAGGAGCTTTCTGCTTTCTTTTCGGAGTGGCTGACGGCTATCAAGCCGAATGTTGCAAGAACGACACTTCAATGTTACAAGCGTATCATGGAGCGTTTCTTGAAGTACCTGAATGAAAAGTACCCGAGCATTACACTTGACAGAATGACCTATGTCCCGATTCAGGCATTTCTCAACTACAAAATGGATCAGGGCTTAAAGGGAAGTTCGATCAAGCAGTATTACCTTGCTATACACTCTGCATTCGCATGGGCTGTAAAAATGGAACTCGTCGAACAGCATCCCATGGATAAAATGGTAGTGCCGAGAGCGGAACGTCATGAAGCAGTCTTTTACAATGAAGATGAGCTGAACGAACTGTTTGAGGTGTTTAAGGGTCACAAGCTGGAACTTATCGTTCACATCGCAGCCTATTACGGTCTGCGCCGCTGTGAGATACTCGGTCTGAAGTGGGACTCCATCGACTTCAAGAAAAAGACCATTTCAATCGAGCGCAAGGTCGTTAGTGATTATGATGAAAACGGTGATCCGAAGCTGTTCGTGGAAACTCGTCTGAAAACGAACTCCACCAGAAGAACTCTGCCGCTTATCCCTCACATCGAGGAAATGCTCCTTGAAAAGAGGAAGATGGACAAGCACTATAAGAAACTTGGCGGCAAGGAGTACAGCACGGAGTTTGACGGCTTTGTGTGTGTTGATCCGTTTGGCAAGCTCATCAGCCCCAACACGGTAACGCATGACTTCCATGAGGTCATCAAAAAGCACGATATGAAGATGCTCCGTTTCCATGACCTGCGTCACAGCTGTGCCAGCCTTCTTCTTGCAAATGACATTCCGATGAAGGCAATTCAGGAGTGGCTCGGTCATGCGACATTCAACATCACAGCGAACCTTTACAGCCATTTGGAGTACAATGCGAAAGTCGCTTCTGCTGAAACTATCGCAAGAGTGCTTGGCGGTGACAAGAACGAAAAGCCTGCCGATGAGGAAAAGAAGTCAGAGGGTTCAGAGCCTGATGCACCTAAGAAACGTGGCAGGAAAAAGAAGAACGAAACGGCACAGGACACGTCACAGCTCACAGCCGTATAATTATAGAATATAATGTGACAACACCGAGGACGAAATAGAAAATTTCAAAAAAGAGCGATTTTGGTAGAAAAGTTGGTAGAAATTTTGGGTAGAAGTCAATTATATGATTTCTGTCAAAAACCTGATTCCGCAAAGTTCATCAAATGTCAATGGTCTATAAATAGCGTAACTATGCCATTATTGACCTACAAAACTGATAAAAAAATTTCACCCATCGGGTGAAGAAAAAACAGTGATGAAAATTTGCTACAAACAGACTATCTATGCGGTTTATTAAGGTTCAAAGCAGTTTGAGTTCTGCGGATTCAGGAAAAACTCAAAAAGCCTGAAAACACAGAGGTTTCCAACAACACCAAATGAATAATATATATAATTGACTTGAAATTCAGGCAGTTTTATGATATAATTACATTAATTATCATGAAAACATTCATTGAAAAATAAAACAAGAGAACAGAGATCCTAAACGAAAATGGCATAATTACCAAAACAAACAAACGTAATTATGCTTCTGCGTTATATAACGCTTATAGTCTCGTATATAAAGCCATCCTGGGACAAGCTTTGAAAATATATACCGACTGTCGAAACAGCAGCAGGCGCATTTGACAGCTATTATTCAATATAATTACCGAAGGAGCGTAACTACTATGACTAACAATACCGATATTATAAAACTTATAAAAAAAAGAAAAAAAGGAATTTTAAGTCTGGTTTTCAGCAGACTGGCGTTTTTCATCCTGCTTATAGGATTTCAGCTACTTCTTTTTTTAGCGCTTTACGGGCTTATGTCGGAAAAAATCCCATACTTTCTGGCATTTCAGTCTGTTTTTTCTATTGTTATGATTTTTTATCTTTTCCGCTGTGATATGGATTCCAATTCTAAACTCACCTGGCTTACACTGATTTCCCTATTTCCGGTTCCTGGTACCTTTCTCCTATGGTACACACGGCAGGGGCTGGGACATATGACCATAAAAACTATTATAATACATCTTATAAATGAAACAAAGAACAAGCTGCCTCAGGATGAAAATCTTCTCAATAATCCGGAAATAAAAAATTCAGGTATAAGCGAGCTTCACCGATACCTGAACAGAACAGGATGCTTTCCCATATATACCAATACTCAGACTATTTTTTTCTCTTCAGGGGAAGATAAATTCCAAGCTATGCTGACAGAGCTTGAAAAGGCCGAGAAATTCATCTTCCTGGAATACTTCATTTTAGACGAGGGGTATATGTGGGGCAGTATTCTTAATATCCTGAAGCGCAAAGCTCAGCAGGGAATTGACGTCC
>CAJTWQ010000057.1 GCA_910579835.1 uncultured Ruminococcus sp. | reverse complement strand
TTCCGAGAACGTTCTCCCAACCGTCAGCTTCACGGGCAGCCTGTCCGGCAGCTCCTGATAAGTCGTTGGCGTCTTTGACCATTTGGAGCAGAGCAAGCTGTTTCTGCGCTTCTGAAAACTCCTGAAAGGACTTGCCGTAAAGTCTGTTTGCCGCAGCGTTTCGGGTAGTTTCAGTACATGAAATTCCCAGAGCTGCGTCGTTTGCATAGTTGCCTTTAAGAAAAGATTTCAGAGTTTCGCTTGTATCTTCAAGAGATCGGTCGTAGTAAGCCGCGCTGTCAGCAGCGACCTGCAAAGCTTCTTCCATCATTCCCAGTGCCTGAGCAGAATCCATTCCGGAAGCTTTTGAAAATGCGTAAATCGAAGTACCAACGCCCTTTAAGCGAGTGTCTACAATACCGCTTGCATCCGCTACACGCCGCATAGCTTCTTCTGCTGCGTACTGCATACTGCCGAATGTCTGTTCAAGCTGAGAGTTTGCTGCATTCACTTCCGCTGCGCTTTCAATTGATTTTTTGCCGAACGAAATTATTTCCTTAACTCCAAATGCAATTCCCACCGCGGCTGCTATTCCCTTTAGATTGGATTTTAGTTTGTCAAGACTTTGGGTAATATGATCACTGTTGACGTCAATAGATTTCTTCATATGACTGCCGGCTTCGTCAAAATCATCTGACAATTTCACGGATGCGTTTTCAGAAGATTCCGATATATGATCCATAGCAGATTGAAAATTATTTGAAACTAAAACCATTGATGATATATCAGGTTCAATTTCAGGATTCACCTGTTTATCATCAAGATAGTTCAATTCATTATTTATGCTGTTTACAGCCTGTTCAGCATCAAAAACATCGGCGTTTACATCTATTTCAGCGTCAGGTGTTTCGCTGACAGATGCTTCTATTTGTTGTTTAACGGCAGATGTATCAGCATTTATTTCTATTTCCGGATCAGAAATGCTTTCAACAGCTTTAACTGTGTCAGTGATGTTTTTTTCGGCTTCTGACGTGTCAGCAGTAAACCTTATATCAGAAACGCTTTTAATAACTGTTGCAAGTTCTTTTATGCTTTTGTCAAGAACATTAAAGGCTTTTTGTATTGCTGCTGTTCCCTTTTCATACCCGCTTGTATCAATCTTAGTATCAAAATTCAAATATCCGTCAACAGCCAAAATAATTCCTCCTTTCTGAATTTGGGTATAAGAAAAGCGCCCCTTTCGGAACGCTAAAAAATATTGACAAAAAATGTAAAAAGCTGTATAATAAAAAACGGAGAGCATACCATGAAACGGTAGGCGGTCAAATCCTTACTCCCGGAAGGGAGTGAATATCTATGAACTATGTAACATGGCAAGATTTGATTCAGCTCGGAATTTTATTCATAGCTGCTGCAAGTTTACTATACACGATTTTTCATGATAAAAGGAAATAACCGCCCTCAGTTTCCAGACTAAAGCGGTTATTTCATAACTACTTAATTCGGGAGCGACCGTCTATCGGTGTGCTCTCTTCTTTATATATTATACTTGATTTTTCTTGAAAAGTCAATACTGTTTTTGAAATTATCAGACATTCCATACATTGTCAAATAATAGTTTTAAGAAACTCCTCTGTTTCGTCAATATCTGCCTGTTCTTCGGCAGTCCGCAGAATGATAAGTTCCTTGTTCTGCTTAAAGAATTCCTGTTCGTACTTTTCGAGCTTCTTACCCTTTAGCTTCTTTTTGCGAATGCTTAGCACCGTTGAAAAAAGTCCCTCGCCGATTTCACCGAAGCATCCCAAAAAGCTCCACCAATGTAAATATGGAAGCTCCCGGACATCTGCAATGCTCATTGTTTTGCTGACAGCAGGGAAAATTATCTGCTCATCATGTTTCCAGTCAATAGTGCGTATTTCATCCGGCTTGCTTTTCGGCATATTTCCTCCGTCGCAGAACCAGTACGCTTTGCCAAGCTCCTCTGAAAAGGCTGTTTTAAGCCCTTCCTGTTTGTCCTGCGGAACATCAATTCCCTGCGCCGCAAGAAGTGATAAAATATCCATTTCTTTTTCCCTCTCTTTCTTGTTTTGGGTATAAAAATAAGGCTATTAAGCCATTATTTTCAGTATTTGTGGCATTTGCCGTAATGCTTTCTTCGAAGCAAATTGCTGACATATGTTAAGTAATCTGGAGCGGCAAGAGAACGCTGTATTTCAAGCATTTTCAATGCGCTCACATATCCCGGCATATACATAAGCATTATCCTTTCTGAATTTTAATATAACAAAAACGCCCTTAAAGAGCGTTTTTAATTCGTATTTTGGTTATAAGAAAACCGCCTTGGTTTCCCAAAGCGGTTACGAAAGAATTGGCTACTCGGCAGGCGTACATTTCTCCTGCGTCTCTCGGGTTTCCCCTGTCTGTACCAGCGGCGTGTGGATTGTACGAATTCCTCCACCTCAAATAGCCTTTTCTTATCTTACCTATATTATATCATATTTATTCAGACTTGTAAAGTATTTTTTTATTTTTTATTATTCTTTTCCATTCTTTTTCGTCAATCTTCATAAACGTAATTATAGAATTCTTAAATTTTGGATTATCATTTGAAGTAACGAGACGTAAAATGGTTTTGAACATTCGTTTATCAACTTTTATTTCTTTAAGAATCAAAGCAGTATTTGGCTTATTAGCTTCAATAATATAGTCAGGATTCTCAATAATATCTTTGAAATACCCATAAAAGCGTTCATAATCATTAGGATGATGATCTTTTATATGTTGAATTTGAGTATCAGTTATAATAACCTCATCAGTAGTAATATCTTCAGTAACACATTTATATTTCTCAATATCAATTTTCCCGACATTATGCACTTCTTTATCCGCCATTCCGTTTGTTTTTTCTTTCATTATACCACTTTTGCCGGAAATGTCAACACTCTTTTTCTGATTTTTCAGCAATTCAAGTCTTTCCTGATCCGTTACCTGATCCGTGACCTTAGCTCCGACAGGCTGAACTTGTACAGGAGATTTCTTCCCCGAACCGCCGGTATACTTTCCCTGCCCGATATTACCGAGACCGTCAACAGTCACACGTTCCCTCTGCTGAGGCAATCCCATAGCTTTTGAAAATACGGCGTACTCGTGGGACGTCCCCCGATATCTGGCACGGGCGTTTATGAGGTCGTCCTCGCTTGCTTCGCCGTCTTTGAGCAGCTTGATCTCCTGCCGTTGGGCACGCATAGTAGTTTCAAGCTTGCGCTGTCGCTGTAGAGCCTCATATTTCGTGTATTTCCTGCCGTTATATTCAACAGGGATATTTTCCTTTGCATTAAGCTCTGCAAGCTCCTCATCGGTATAAGCAGGTTCGGAAATGCCGGGAATAACAGGATAGTAGTCATGATAGCAGTTAGCGCCGCAAAGACCGGTCACCGTACCCAGACCGCAGACTGTTTCAAGCTGCTTGCGTGTATACCATTTGCCTTGCCAGACCTGATGCTCCGGACGTGCGCCGCTGTGCCATGTCACCTCGAACATATCCGTACCGAAACTTTCGGCATTATCCTCGTTTATCTTTGCCGTGATCTGAGACATCCCCGTCATAACAGCACGTCTTGCGGCAACATCAACACGGTTAGACCAGCCGGAAGCGTAGTCAACGGTACGCAGTCCGGAGTTCGTCATTTCCTTTACGGTACGTTTCAGGACTGTGTTATAGTCGAAAGCTCCGCTTGTAATGTCGAGTATAGCATTGTCAAGAGTTTTCTGATAATAATCCGCAAGTCTGACAAATTTCAGTTTTCCGTCTGGCTGACGAACTGCGAATCCAAGGGATTGAGTTATGTTTTTCAGCGTGGCATTTGTCTGAGATGCAACAGCAGACACAAGCTGCTGAATCTCATAATTCTGCTCAAACGGAATAAATCCCGCTCCGACAGCTTCATACAGCTTCCTATCACGAGCATAGCCGCTGCCGATAATATTGCTGTATATCTCGTGCATATCTTCATCAGAGAAATCAAGAGCTGCCTGAATATCGTTTTCAATTTCTTTCATGCTCATTCCGAGCTGTAAAAGTCTTGTTATCTGCCAATCCGCAGAGCGTGTTATCTCGCCGTTAATTTTTATACGCCGGACGATATCCTCCATGATACGCATTTCAAGCTCTCTCATTGGCTTATCAAAAGCTATTGATGCAGCTTCTATCTCGCCAGACGTGAGCATTATTCAAGCACCTCAGCGGATCGCGGCAGATTTTTAAGAGCTTCTTGCAAGCTCTCTCCGTACCATTTTGCACGGTATTCCTCAGGACGCATAATTCCCATAGATACGTCGTTTCTATCCTGCTGACGTTCTGTTTCCTCGTCAACAAGTATGCTGTCTTTAAAATCACATATAAATTCGTATTTTCGCTGCGTAGCTGCGTTAAAAAATGCAAGCGCATAAACCAGATCTTCAAGACAGGTTTTAAGATTGTTCTGAATGGCTGAAACTGTATTGTATTTGCGTTTCTTTGCAGCCTTGATTTCCGTAGCAGTTTTTTCCACAGTCTGCGGAGCGGAAATATCTCCGTAACTCAGACCTACAGTAAATTCAATTGCCCGTTTGTATTCTTCAAGACCCTTAATATAACTTTCTTCACGAAGCACAGGGGAATATTCTTTGAAAAAATCCTGCGTTCCGCCTGAAATATTCAGTCCTTTGTAAAGCCTGTCTTTCAGCTTGGGAAGCTCAAGTTTTTTAAGACCGGATGCTGTTTGCACAGGTTTCAGAGCCGCCATATCAACATGAATGATCCTTTCCGCTGAATCAAATTCCCAGTCCAGCCGTCCGAATTGTATATCAGCAAGACGGATAAGCTCTGCTGCCGAATCAAATATTGAAACTCCTCCATGACTGCCGTCTATGGTGTTGGCGATCGGATTGACGTAATATCCGAAAGCCGGGCGTTTCATAAGAGGATATGTAATGCTTTCCATCAGCGATGCCCATTCAGGCACGCTTTTCAGAGGTATCTCTTTTCCGAGAGAATCAGCTGAACTGCTGCGGAAAGCTCTGTTGGTGATAGTAAGACCCTTTTCCGGATCAAGACTGTGGTATTCAAGGCGGGTGAGATATTCATGCTCCGAGATACGTTTTGTTTCAGGGAAAATAACTTTCATGAGTCTTTCGTTTACATCATACTCTATCGGAATAAACTCTGTCTGCGGAATATATTGAACTGTATTTCCGCCAAGAGGTTTGATTATCATTGCTCCGGTCGCAAGGGCTTTCTGTAAATTCCGGTTGATATCTTTTATTGCCGTCTGAAATATTTCATTAATGTAATCGTCTGTAACATTTGCAGTCATTTCATTCAGCGTAATATTAGCAAATTCTCGGACAATAGCCTGTTCAAGCCGGAGCGATATAACATTTTCCGAAAGCCATGGTGCTTTCCCGGAATACATTCTGTCCCATTCCGATATATGTCTCAGCATAAGATCAGTAACAGCTATATCAGCCGAATAAACCTCTTTGATTGTTTTTGAAGGAAACATTTTTCTCACCAACTCTCTTATAGCATTTAATATTTTCACTGACCTTTTCGCCTCCATATTCTTTCAGTCGCATAACGAACGGCATCAATGGTATGATCGTTACCGTCAGGATAACCGCTGATAACGTTGCCCTCTTTGTCGCATTCGTATTCGTAGTCAAGGAATTCCTTTGCCGCAACGGGACATCGTTTGTTATCAATTATAATAGCTCTCAGACCGGACAGCCATTTATATGAATATTCACGGCTTCCCGGACCCTTGACAGCAGGTCTTGCACATAGTCCATACGCCCTGTAATCTTCTACGGATTTCGTTTCAGCGCTGTCGCAGGTGATAAGGTCGTAAGCCGTTATGCCAAGGGAAACAAGTTTTTCAGCCGTCTGGGCGTTGGTCTGCTTATTGCAGGTGTACTCCTGAAATATATACAACACTTGCTGAGATGGAACGTAATTTACACGAACGAAAGCATAAGGATCAGGATACCAGCCCCAGTCAACTCCGTTATGGATATTGTCAAAGGTTTCGATCTCTTCATCCGTTATCTCACGTATCACAACATTATCAAAAACGTTTCCGCCTGTACCGTTTGCAACGCCCATGTATTCATTATCATAGGCGGTCGGATTAGTTTCTTTGAGGAATTGCGCATCGTCAAGGAGTGATTTTCCCAGCCATTTTTTTGGTACAGTCAAATAGGTGCTTTCGCTAACAAGTCTGTCCTTTCTTGGGACTTTTATATATTTATTCGCCCAGTTATTAGCTGATTTCGGAGGGTTAAAGCTCTTGAATTTATAGGAAATATCTCCACCTCTGATAACAGACTGCTCGATCTTACGGACAGCCTCTTCGCCCTTGAACTGGTCAAGCTCCTCAAACCAGATTATCCCGATATATCCGAATGGTACTTTTATCGACTTGATCTTATTCGGGTCGTCTGCTCCTCTGAAATATATCTTTTGCCCTGTAGATTTCCGGGTTATTTCGAGAGGAGAAACGGTGCATTGAAATTCAGAATCAAGTCCGAGGACTGATATTGCCCATAGTATCTGCTGGTACACAGAGGTGCGGAGCGTATCGGCAACCTGGCGGAGAACACAGGCGTGCATATCATCGTGCCGCATAATGAGGTCAATCACGTTAAGTCCACAGAAAGAGGATTTTGTTGAACCTCTGCCGCCGGGGAAAACATATTCGGAATGCTCTTGCTCTGTTATATCAAAAAGCACCGGCGAAAATGTCGGTGCAATAAGAGATGCAGGTATTCCGTTGTAAACAGTTCCGCCAGAAACCGGAGGTTCTTTTTTATCCTTCTCGAATTTAAACTTATCTTTTTCAAGTCTGAGCTTTTCTTTAGCAAAGAAATCGTCCTGAATGATCTCACGAAGTTCTTTTATTGCCGCAACATCTCCAGTTTTAGCTTTCCTCATCAGTGCGGCGTTGACTACGAGCATATTATTTACTGTATCTTCACCAAGATCTGAAAGATCTATTCCCATTTTTACAAGCATATTGTAGTCATCGGCAGTATTTGCCGGCATTCCGAGAAGCATATCCATTACTTGTTTCATAGATTTTTTGCGGCGACGTGATTCGCCAGACTTCTTACCGCCTTTAGAGCCTTTTTCTCTTGCTTCACTCTTGCTTCGTATTGGTATTAAATTCTGTTCATTCAAGGCCACCACCTCAGTTTAAATGTATAGCAGAAGCACCGCTCCTGTTTTCTTACCAAAACTAAACAATGCCATAATTAATTACCTCCAAAAGATATTGTTAAATTAAAATGCGAGCCAAAACATATAGAACCCAATGAGCAGGATCGCAGTACCCATTATGATTTTTAGCGCTGCAGCAAAACGCTTGTATTTATCGCTCTCGTTGATTTTCTTAACAAATCCTACCGATGTTCCCGCTGCCATCACCAGTGTGCTGTGACCGATAGAATACAGAAACATTAATAGTATCCCCAAAATCAGACTGCCTTTGCCGGAAACAATGGCAAGCAGGGCGATCAGCACCGGTGTTGAACATGGAGAAGCAAATATACCGCCGAGAAGTCCTGCTATAAAAGCCCCGATAAAGCCTTTTTTCTTACTCTTGCCGATAAGATTTGCCGATGGGATGATATCAAATATTTCCCAAGTCTGCAACGCCATCAGTACCATTAGCACACCGAGAAGAATGTACCAATACATCATATACCTTGCCATCAAAATGCTGAGTGATGAAGCAATAACGCCCAGCGTGACGAATGTCACTGCCGTACCAAGTGAAAATACTGCCGAATATGCAAATGCCTTTTTTGCATTCTTTTCACCCACGCCGCCGACAAAGCCCACAATCAACGGAATATTAGAAAGCGAACAGGGTGTAACTGATGTCAGCACTCCGGCAAGCAGCACAAGAAAAGGAGCTATCCATATATTTTCCCTAATACTTACAGCTATTTCATCAAGCCATTCGTTTATCATATTTTATTCACCCCCCATTTCTGCAAATATTTTTCGCATCTGCTCTTCTGTAACAGCGCCCTGATGAATTGTAAAGAATGTTCCATTCCAATTGCCTTACAGAAATTCGATCTCCTTCGCAAGTTCGTCACTGGGCATAAATGCTTCACCGTTTGCATCAAAGAAAACCTGAGTTGGTATTGTCTGTACTGGAAAATCCTGTACGCCGTCAGCATATTTCCATACGTACATAAACTGCACTGCCGCCTTGCCTTGCAAATCTGCATTTAGCGTTGAAAGAACAGGAGCCATTTGCTTACAGGGGATACAGTCATCAGAGCCAAAATCTATCACTGTAGGTATGCCGTAATTTTTAATTGCTTCGAGATTTACTGATGTTATGGCAAGCGGATATTCTCCACCTGTATTTGTTGGTGCATTTTCTTTTTGATTTATTTTTATTATTGCAATTGTCGCAATAATTGCAACGATCACAAGCGGAATAATAATCTTTATCGCTAAGGGCATTTTTTCTTTATCTGTTCTTCCATTTTATTTTCCTCCACAGCAACAGCACTTAGGCGGTTCTTTTCTCATTTCGTCTGTACGCAATACAGGCGGAATCCAACCTGTATCATCGCCAACGTAGGTAATCGCACCCACAGGACATAATTCTCCACAATTAAAACAATGGTAAGAACATAGATCTGCATTAACGATTTTCGGAGTTGTACCGTTGTCAATGTCATAAACATCATTGTGACAAGTGGCAATGCAAGCTCCGCACTCGATGCAAGCCGTAATATCTACAAC
The DNA here is from genome assembly GCA_910579835.1 of uncultured Ruminococcus sp. GTDB lineage: Bacteria > Bacillota > Clostridia > Oscillospirales > Ruminococcaceae > Ruminococcus. The sequence continues at coordinate 1,098 of CAJTWQ010000057.1, read as the reverse complement.
GGGATACCATTTCTTTTCCACTTACTTTACACCCATTTCTTTTAGAATTTTTCGCATTTGTTCTTCTGTCAAGGCTCCGGCATGACTCGTAAACATATGATTTCCATTATCATAATTATGCATTTTAAATTCAATTTCAGAATTAAGTTCATTACTTGGAATGAACGGAGTTCCGTCAGCATTGAACAGCAGCTGTGTAGGCATTACTATTACGGGAAAAGCTTTTATATCGCCTCTATACTTAAATATATCCCAAAATTGTACAGCTGCCTTACATTGTACCTCATTGTTTATTTTTTCAAGAATCGGCGTCATTTCCTTGCAGGGAATACATGAATAAGAGCCAAAATCAATAATTGCCGTAACACCATAGGTCTTTATTTCGTCAAGGGTTATGGAGGTTATATTAAGAGGAAAAGTGACTTCGAGCATCGATGGCTTATTTTTTTGTGCCTGTGCATTTTTTTCAGCAAATAACGTTAAAACAGATAACATGATGAGTATAGGAATAATGAATTTTAAAACTAAAGGTGGTTTCCCTTTTGATTTTTCTTCCATTTAATTTTTCCCCTAAACAATCACATTCTGTAAAGCATTGAAGAAATATCCCACTATGATAATACCAACAGTACATATTGCTATAAAAATACCAAGCAGTTTAGGTTTTACTGCTTTGCGGAGTATAATCATAGACGGCAGAGACAGGGTAGTAACGCCCATCATAAATGATAAAACGACACCAAGCAATGCTTCCGCAATCGGAATCGTACCGAAAATATCTGCGTACATCGGAACACCTGCGATAGTTGCAAGGATAACACCGAATGGATTATTGTCTCCAAGAACTTTTACGATAAAATCTTCGGGAATCCAGTTGTGTATAAATGCCCCAATACCTACGCCGATCAGAACATAAGGAGCTACCTTTTTAGCTGTTTCAACAACTTGTTCCCAAGCAAATTTCATTCGGTTTTTAAAATGTAATTCTTCTTGCGGAACATCAAGAGATTTGCCCTTACCCTCTTTCAAATTCGTCAGGATACAAAAAAAGCCGCTTTGTTTAACATCACATTAATTCGTGATATTAGACAAAACGGC
>CAJTWQ010000056.1 GCA_910579835.1 uncultured Ruminococcus sp. | reverse complement strand
TTATTAACTAAAAATTAATTTTTAGTTAATAATTGCATCACAAAATTTACACAAATTTATGATATACTTTATTTGCTGAGGGAGAGATCCCGAAGCTGATTTTCATGGTAATTAAGCGTTTACCCCAACGTTTAATTATTAAATCCCCAATAATCCCTATATCATGGCAGATGAGCTTCCTGAAAAGGAGGCTCGTTTGTTTTAATCTATGAAGCAATGTTTCCACCGTTTCTTAAACGGCGGTTATCTTTTGATATTGCTCTGGTGAAAACCGAGCTTTTAATTTCAACAAAAGGCAGATGATCCTATTTGAAGATAGATAATAATTGCAGAATTCTTCTGGAAAAGCTGGAATTGGCAGGCTATCAGGCTTTTTATGTCGGCGGATGCGTCCGTGATACTGTCATGAGGCGTGAAATAAACGATGTTGACATTGCTACGGACGCTCCCCCAGAGCAGATAATGTCTGTTTTTTGCGGATATAAGGTTATTCCTACCGGACTTAAACACGGAACTATAACTATCATAAACTGCGGTATTCCCTTTGAGATAACTACGTTCAGAATAGACGGAAGTTATACTGATTTACGTCATCCTGACAGCGTGACTTTTTCCCGAAGCATATACGATGATTTGTCACGGCGTGATTTTACCGTTAACGCTATGGCTATGGATAAGGACGGTAATATTATTGATCCTTTCGGCGGAATAGACGATATAAAAAACATGATTATCCGATGCGTTGGAGATCCGACCTCACGTTTTTCTGAGGATGCGCTGCGAATAATGCGGGCAGTGAGATTTGCATCTCAACTCGGTTTTGAGATTGAAAGTGAAACGGCGGCTTCTGTTGATTTAATGAAAGAACGTCTGAGTAATATTTCACGGGAACGGATACGCATTGAGCTTGACAAACTTATCTGCGGAAAAAATGCAGCTTCTGTTATGTTGAAATACAGAGAACTAATCGGGGTGGTGATACCGGAAATACGCCCCTGCTTTGACTTTGAACAGCATTCACAGTATCATAGATACAATGTCTACGAACATATTGTCCGTTCGATCGAAAAGGCTCCGCGGGATTCATTGACACTAAGGAGAGCTTTACTGCTTCATGATATTGGTAAACCGTGTACTTTTAAAATCGGTGAGGACAGGCATGGTCATTTCAAGGGTCATGCCCAAACGAGTGAAATAATGGCAAGAAAAATACTGAAGGATCTGCGGTATGATAATAAAACCATTGACCTGACATGCACGCTGATCGCACTTCACAGCAATAAGATAGAAAGTGAAAGACAAATAAAACAAATGATTTCGCAGCTTGGAATAGATGTGTTTATTCTGCTTATGGAAATGAAAAAAGCGGACAACAGTGCAAAAATGGAATTTGTTTTTAAAGAGAATGATCTGCTTGACGAGCATATAAGGACAGCAAAGCGTCTTGAAAACGAAGGATGCTGCATGAGCTTGTCAAGATTAGCGGTTAATGGCAGGGATTTGACTGCTCTGGGATTTCAAGGTCCTGAAGTCGGCGCCGCCCTCAACGAGCTTTTAGAATTAGTTATCGACGGTAAGCTGCCCAACGAAAAGACTCTGTTAATCAAATATATATACTCAAAACTATTGCCAATGTGACAGGTATGAGTATAAATCGAAAACGAAATTGAATTTGAATCTCCGTAGTATTTTCTTGACAATTACAACAGGATATATTATAATTATTATATTGTATAATACTTGTGGCAATTTTCATAAATTTATTTGGAGTTGATTTGTAATGAACAATATTAGAATTATAGATCTTTTTGATCTTTCTCACACTGCCGCTGCCGATTATCTCAGGCAGTTTACATATCCCTGGGAAGCTTTAAAGGGGATACGCGAATTTATAATTAAGCTTGGAAACAGCCTTGATCCTGACGAATACAGTAATCCCTCCGAAAATGTATGGGTCCATAAGAGCGCAAAGGTATTTCCAAGCGCATATATCGGGGCGCCATGTATTATCGGAGCCGGCACTGAAGTACGTCACTGCGCTTTTATCCGCGGAAGTGCATTGATAGGAGAAAACTGTGTAATAGGCAATTCAGCTGAACTGAAAAATGTTATTATTTTCGATAACGTCCAAACTCCTCATTACAACTATGTAGGCGACAGTATTCTTGGATACAAATCTCACATGGGAGCCGGATCGATCACCTCAAACGTTAAATCAGACAAGACAAATGTTGTAATAAAAAACGAAACGGATCAAATTGAAACAGGAATCAAAAAGATAGGGGCAATGCTTGGAGATTATGTAGAGGTAGGATGCAACAGCGTTCTGAATCCCGGAACAATAATAGGCAGAAACTCTAATATTTACCCGACAAGCTGTGTTCGCGGCGTTATTCCTGCCGGCAGTATTTATAAGACCGGAGGTATTATTACAGCAAAAAAAGAGTAAATACAGCAATCGTCAGAAATTATTGTATGCAGCGTTAAGAGCGTGTTAACACCAGTCTATGTTAACACGCTCTATTCAAAGCACTACCTGTCATATGTGTCACATTTTGTACCTTTACTTTTTGCAATATTAAGTATATAATATATAGTTGTAAGCTGAGGTGATGAAAATGCTGACCGGTCAGAAAATTGCCAAGCTGCGTATACAGGCAGATCTAACACAGGAACAACTGGCTGAAAAATTATATGTGTCAAGGGAACTTGTATCAAAATGGGAAACGGATAAGCGATATCCGAATTATGAAACTGTTTTAAAATTATCTAAAATATTTTCGGTTGATTCTGAAGAAATAATTAACAAAAACGACATACTTTTAAGTGAATTATCAGATTGTATTCCAAACAATTACAATAATAATACGAACTCTATGATCGTTGATCTTAACATATTTCTCTCAACACTTAATGAACGTGACAGAAGCGTTTTTATCAGGAGGTATTATTTTATGGATGAAATACCGACAATTTCAGAAGAATACAATATCAAAGAAAGCTATGTGCGGACAATCCTTATGCGAACACGAAAGAAACTAATAAAATTTTTTAAGAGCCTGTGCTTATAAATATGGGAGATGTTACGGTAATGAACAAAAATGATCTGTATAATGTCATTTCGGGAATTGATGAGAATTATCTTTCGCGTTCAGAAAACTTCTCGGATATTTCGGCAGAGTTCAGATATGAAAAATCCCGGAGAATAGTTAAAATTTCATCTGCCTGCGGCTGCTCTGTCATAATCGCTTTATATTTATTCCTTGTTGGCAACAGCGTATTTGATAATAAATTCGCTTCTGAAAATAAAACGGCGGCGTCCCGGAATACAAAAACTGAAATTATAAGCGATTTATCAAGCGCTTCCGACAGTTCTATCCGGAATCATAAGAACGAAAGCGATGTGTACAAGAATTCAGAAGCGTCAGATATGACTGAAAATGACAATTATCATAAAAATGCCCCGACCTCTGAAAATGACAGCAAATCCTCCGAAATTTCAGATTCCGGTAATATTGTAAATTATGAAAAAACGACAGATATTCAAACTGACGAAACGGGTGACGTTTATCACATTGGTCCGCAAAAAACACATACCGACATTCCCTTTGATTCAGACGGAATTACTTTAACAGATTTTTCAGAAGCCTCCCTTGATGAATGGCTTTCAAATTCTTCTGTCGTTTGGGGAGAAAAAAATATAAAGGGAAGCAATTCAAACGAACAGATAGCATTAGGAAGTACAAAAATTTCAGATCCATTAAGCAATTTAATGCAGATTGGAAATCCAGATACTATATATGCCGTAACAGCAGATTTTTCAGCTTGTATTAATGAAGATGAAATGCGTAACTGGGAATATAACGGCAATACAATATCAGAGTTAGAAAAAACACGTTCAGATATTCCATTAGCAGGAGAAAATGAAATTGTATATTCTGATATGAATGAGCAGCATACAGAACGTTATCCTATTCCTGCTGATGAAGAACAATATACGGAATTGACAATAAGAATAAATGAAATCAAATACGCTTACTATCAAATGAAAATACAGAGCTTTACAGAAACCTTTAAAAATAACGGACTTGGAATATATACCAGTTCGTGGGCAACTTCGGAACAATATTTCTATACTTTCGAAAATTCTTCTAATTTTGAAAACTTTCTATGCAGTGATTATGAAGCGTTTATATTCTATCCTGCCGGTGAAATCAAATGAGAACAAGACGTAAATTAAGGCTTGACAGAGTAATTGCCGTTATTTCAATCACTTTGATACCTATTGTTCTGCTGATTTGCTTTAAAAACACAAATAATTATAACGACAAATCTGATATACCCGTAAATAAAACAAAAGAACAGTCATCTGTTTCAACGATATGCACAACTCAATCCATTACCTCGATTCAGACAACCGTCACTCAGACAACTATGATTGACCAGATATATACTCCCTCATGCAAAGCGGCCGCTCTTTACTGCGTTGATGAAGAACGTTTCCTATACAGTGATAATATTTATGAACGTATAGCTCCTGCAAGCCTTACCAAAATCCTAACTGCTGCCGCTGCACTTGAATACCTCAATACAGAAGAGATATTGACTGTTGGTTCTGAACAGTATCTTGTTCAGCCTTATTCAAGTTTATGCGGTGTTCAGGCTGGAAGCACTGCATCGCTGAAAGATTTTGTTACAGGTATGCTGATGGCATCAGGAAACGATGCTGCATATACAATAGCAGTATCAGCTGCAAGAAAGCTTAACCCCGATGTTTGTATGACAGATACAGAGGCAGTGGAATATTTCTGCGGATTGATGAATAATTTTGCCCGAAGAATCGGAATGACAAGGAGTAACTTTGTGAACCCTGACGGTTGGGATGATGCAAATCATTATACGACAGTTTCCGATCTTGTTATACTTTCTGAATATGCAATGAAAATCCCTGAAATAAAAGAAATATCCGGCACATATTATGCATGCGCTGAATTTATTTCAGGCGAGATATATGAATGGACAAACTCAAATTTGCTGCTCAATCCGTACAGTTGTTATTATTGCAAAGATGTTATAGGAATGAAGACAGGTACGACTCAAAATGCCGGAAGCTGTCTTATATGTGTATGCTGCAAAAATAACAAGAAGTATATATCTGTAGTTGTGGGATGTGATTCCGACGAGGCCAGATACGAACTGACATTGAAATTAATTGAAGAAGCAAAATAGGGGGAGGAAATCTTATAAAAGGTTTTCTCCCCTCAGTGTATTATTCTACTGTTTGATTATCATCTGCCTGATAAGAACCATATCAAAAGAATCAAGAACTCCGTCCCTGCACAAATCGGCCGCTTCGCCCTGCTTTGAAGTCAGCTTCTCGATTCCGAGAATGTATTTTTGAAGAAGTACAGCATCGGCAATACTTACCTTGCCATCAGAATTGACGTCTCCCGGAATAACCGGCGGTACCGTTGTCGTAGTAGTCGTTGCGGATGTAGTAGTAGTGGTTGTCGTCGTTGTTGTTATGGTCATGGTTTTTGCTGTCCATTTCTGACAATCGCTGTTTGTATATTCCCATTGCTGAACATTAGCGCCGCTTTCCTTTGATGCAGCTCCAACCTCTACAAAACATTTGTCATATGAAGCCTTTGTCATGATATAATATGTACCGTCAGGATTTTTGCTGAATTTAAACTTCATTTCATCATTGTTTCCATCAAACTTCTCAATACTGATATTTCCTCCGTTTTGCGAGCCGTCAGCGCACAAAGCGTAATTATTATCTGAAGCTGACAGAATATTGTAGTAGTATTCCCAACCGGCACATGGCTGAAGAATCCACCTTTGGAAATCAAAACCATTTGAGCCCCATTGCTGTATATTTGTTCCATCGGCCATTTTTCCGTCAGCAATATCCATGACAAGACCGCTGTTTACATTCTCAAATTCGTAGAGCACTGTTGTATCCATTACTGCACCCGGATTTGACGCTTTTTCAAGAATCCAGTCTTGGCAGCTTACGCCGTTTATCTCCCACTGCTGTATATTAGCGCCGCTTTCCTTTGATGCGTTGGCGACTTCAACTGCTGATTTTTCACCGGAAATGCGAGTAAGAATTTTGTATGATCCGTCAGCATTTTCAGTCAGCATAAACTGCTGATTGATTCCGCCGTTGTATTTATACAGATCAATATTAGTGCCGTTATCGGTCCTTTTTGCCTCGACGTCAAGCATATATGTGCCCCCGTCACCAAGAACTGTAGCGATGCAGTAGTATCCGTCTCCGGTGTCGATAAGCTTCCATACCTCAGACACTGCATCATCCGCAGGTAATGTCTGACTTACATTTGCACCGTTCTGAGCAGATTCTGCACTCATATACAAACCGGAATTCACATTTTTGAAACGGAAGCAGGATCCATTAGGGAACGATGCGGCAACAGGAACGGGCGAACTGCTGGGCGGCTCTGTATATCCAGCGCTGGGAACGCCTTTTTTACCGTAACGGAGGTACATCATATTTCCTGAGCTTGTCTGGCACCCGCTGTAAGACGAACAATAATCTTTCGCCTGATCTGCTGTAAGCCCGACATAGCTGTAGTTTGAAGCAGGCCGCCATGTACAGATCTTAGCTGATCCCTCGATCCCAAGACGTTTGCAGTTAACGCCCTTTGAACCTGAATCCGCGAAAGCTCCAGGATGAGTCACTTCGTTCCAGTCGCAGACTACATTTCCCTTGGTTGATGCACCGTCATAATAGCAATTTTCTGCAAAAAGTTTGCAGTCGCTATGTACAGTGTATGCCATACTGAAATTGTAAACATAATTATTCAAAGAATGGAAGTAACCGTATCTCATAAGTCCGGGACCTCTTGTAAGAGTGTCCTTAAAACGGCTGCTTATAATAGACATCCGGGGAAAATTATTCTTGTTTTGATATGAGTTCTCGGTATCGTCAGGATAACCTAATATCAGTCCGTATTCATGAAGTCCGAAATAGCAGTCGGAAACAGTGCAGTAATCCGCATCATAGCAGCATGCAAGGAATTTATCCCAGTCCGGAGTGCTGTCGCCAAGCGTATTATAACCGGAGTGACCTGTAAATGTCACATGGTCTACCCATAGATTTTCGCCGGAACCGAAGTAAACGACTATTGAATCATTGCCGTTTGACTTTGCATCGTGCTGCATATCAAAGTTTTTTATTATAACATTATTCCCCACGCCTTTTCCGGAAGCGGTGCAGAACTGAACATTGTTAAGCGTATGATTGCCGTAACTTCCGATAATCGTCTTGTTACTGCGGACATATATACGGCCGTCCGGACAGTACAGGTGATTCTGAGAATCCTGCTTCAAAGTTGTTACGCTGATATTCTTGTTAACAATAATAGTATATGGAGCATCAGATTCAGCATATTTTTTCAGCTCGTCAAAAGTTGACGCTTCGACAAGCTCACCGAAAAGTCCTCCAATATCCCCTGCCTTGATATTTCCGGTGTTATCGTTAGAGCAATAACCGGCAAATCCTTGTAATCCATCGGAATTAAGAAGCCAGAGCTGGCTGTCAGCGCCAGTATAGGCTGAAAGGGTAACTCCGCCGCTGCCTTGGGTGAGAGCAAGAGAGGTGTTGGAATAGTTGACGATTTTGTAGTAAAGGTCATTGCCCAAATGATCGTTTTTTACGGGAATAACATACCAGTGCTGTGATTTTGCCGATTCGCTTCCATATACGACAACGCTGTTTCCGGCTGAAACACTGTACCCCTTAGGAGTCAGCAAACGGCCGGACTGTGCATTTACCAGCTTGAAGAAAGTTCCGTTAGAATCATTTCCTACTCTGTCAAAACGCCATGACGGTGAAAGATCATTGCCAAGGATTATCATTGAAAGAGATGAATTGTCGGCAGTTCCGTTTTCTGCCAGTACCTTTAAGTTATCCTTGGATGCCAGATTCATTAGCTGCATAGGATAATCGGCAGATACCGCAGAAGCCGTTGCAGGTTCTGTGAGCTGAACAGGGCTTATTACAGCTCCGAAGATACATGAAAGACATATGGCAAGCGCTGTAAGTAGTGATCGTATTTTTTGATTCATAAAAATCCTCCTTGATCAATGGTAATGTGTAAGCTAACTTCTGCATTGGAAAGTTTGTAAGAAGCACCGCTGTCTTTTTCTTACCTGACTTTGATCCTGTGCATAAATTTTTTACGATTTAATTGCCTCTTCAACAGAAATATGTATTTTATTCCATTGTTAATATTATACAAAAAAATCGTATTTTCGTCAATAGAAAATAATATCCTTTTTGCAGATTATTTATAAATTAATTGTGACATCTGTGCAAAATTCTCTTGTTTTGTAAAACCAAAATGATATTATAGTACACAGTAATCTTTGTATCTGTTTAGTATCTTAATTATTCGACCAAATTTTGCAAATTGGCTTTACATTTCCTTCCAGGTATGATAAAATAAATATTATCATACCTTTGGAAGTGAAAAAATGAAAAATAAAATAATAAATTTTCTCAAAAGTCCTTCTCTTGCAATGTTTCTTTTTTTAACTGCAATGCTCGCTGTATTATGGGCTTATGGTTCGGAAAGACATAACAGACATCCGGGCGGTGATACTCAGCAGCTAATGGCTTCTGAAATTACGACAACTGTAACTGTGGTTACAACAACGTCTGTTACGATTACATCAACTACCACCTTTCCCACAACCACTACAAGTATATCATCTGTGCCTACAACAAGCAGCACATCAACAACTACCACCGTTATTCAGACGACTACTGAGTCAGAACCGGAACCCGACGATTCGGAATCCGGCGAGCCTCTTTCTCCGTTTCTTTATGCCGGAGTATCTCCAAACAGCGCCTTTTACCAGGAACGTATAGTTATTGCCGGAGATTCTATTGCAACCGGTTTCAATATTTATGGTTATATCCCGTATGAACATAATATCGCCAAGGAATCGGTCGGCTTATGGAATTATTCCGGAAATACTTTTAATTTCGGCAGCGGAGAAATGGGACTAATTGATTCAGTTGCATATATACAGCCAAAACTGTTGTATATATCAATGGGAATGAACGATCTTCCAAACTGTGATCCTGACTGGTTCGCCAGTATGTACTATGATCTTATTATGCAAATTCTGGAAGCAGCTCCCGATGTTAATATAGTTGCTGCTGGCATTACCCCTGTAGGCGATTTTGTCACCTACTCCACAAATGCGAATATCCGCGATTATAACTATGCGCTGGAAAATATGATCTACTCTATAGATTCACCCCAGGTATATTATTTTGACGCATATTCAGTGCTTGCGGACGGAAACACCCTTGCCCTCAGCACCGATTATTCTGCTGGTGACGGCATTCACCTGGCCTCCTACAGCTATGGGGATATTCTCACGGCATTATTTAACTTTCTGGATACCACTTCTGTTATGGAACAAATAATCAATACGGAACAATCAAATTTATGATTTGGCAGTATTCTGCAAATGCTGATTATCATACTGCTGCCGGAAACGCAGAAATCAAAACAAAAAGCGCTGTATCTTTTCCTAAACACAGCGCTTAATTTTATTCAATTATAAAATATCAATATATTCACCTGCAAGAGCCTTATTCATACTGCGTACAGCACAGAATTTTCCGCACATACTGCAAGTATCGCTGTGATCGTCCTCCGGTTTACGGCTGTCTCGTATCGCCCTTGCCGTTTCGGGATCAAGAGCGCATTCAAACTGCTTTTCCCAGTCCAGCTCACGTCTTGCATCTGCCATTTTATCGTCAATATCCCTTGCTCCGGGAATACCCTTTGCAATATCAGCAGCGTGAGCAGCTATTTTTGAAGCAATTATTCCCTGCTTGACATCTTCAACATTAGGAAGTGCAAGATGCTCTGCCGGCGTTACATAACAGAGGAACGCAGCTCCGCTCATAGCGGCTACAGCTCCGCCAATTGCAGAAGTAATATGATCGTAACCAGGCGCAATATCTGTAACGATTGGTCCCAGAACATAGAACGGAGCACCCATGCAAACAGACTGCTGTACCTTCATATTTGCAGCGACCTGATCCAACGGCACATGCCACGGTCCTTCTAC